>JAOZQN010000197.1:0-7899 GCA_029932195.1 Bacteroidales bacterium
TAAGTAAAAAAAATGGGGAATTAAATTTGGAAGTTTAAAATGAGAATTACTGATATAATCTTTTTGTTAAGTTTGATAAAAAAATAAAAACAATTGAAAATGAAAAAGACTATGAAAAGGTAATTAATTGGTTTACAAATGAAATAGAACAAACGAACCTATCCGTCTTCCAGAAGAAAAATTTATTAGAAAATATTTCTATTTTATCAAATACAGCTGAAATTTTAGATGAAATTTCAGATAAAACTCCTTGTTCTGATTGTATAAAAAAGAAGAAATGGTATTTGATAGCTATAGGTGGTTCTGCTGTAGTTGCTTTGACAATAGCTTGTGTTCTTTCTCAAGGAAATCCAATTATTTGTGTTGCATTACCATATATATCAGTTATGTGGCTTATTTGTAAGCAGTTTTGTTATTATCCTTGTCGTCCAGGTTGTGCAGTCTATGGTTGGTAGTTTTTACATTAAAAAAAAGTCTATAATTTTAAATTATTTATGAAAAAGACACTCCTAATAATTTTAATCCTTCTAACCTCCTACAATAGTTTTTCTCAATTATATATTGGGGCTGGAATACATCAAGCAAACTCTATTGCAATTGATAATTCGTATGGCTCTTGGGATTGGGGGTTTGATGTAGAATATAAATTTAAAAAATATATAACTAAAGTAGGTTTTTGGCCTTTGGTAAGAACTCTTAATGTGACAACAACAGATCCAGTTGCTTTATATCAAATTCCTTTTATGATTTATTCGCCTGAAAGAATGGTTTATTGTGAAGGTTTGCCTTCACGTAAAATTAATTTTGGGTCTGGAATTTATTTAGTTATCCCTCTTTTTGAAACAGGTTTGGACCGTGCTGTTTTTTATGGAATTACTAATGAAATAAGTTTCAGCTTTTATTTTTCAGATAATACTGAAGGAAGAATTGGACTTATCACAAATTTTGATTTAGGATTAGGACGTGCCGAGAGTGGTGTTTTTATGAGATTTAGTATGCCTTCAAAAGATTTTTGGAATAGAATTAAATCTTATAAATTATAAAAATAAAATAAAAAATGTGCTAATATTTTCTGTATTAGCACATTTTTATATTAAGTTTCGTTGTTTAATCAATTAAATCATAAATTCCTTTGTCAATTAGTAGTTGTTTTAGCGAAAATTTAAGATTATCAAAAATAGTTATTTTATTTTCCCATTTTATTATTTTCCAAGATTCATTTGGTTTTGCCGAAATAATTTGTTTGTTGGAGGTTAAAATCCAAAAGACTTTTTCTACACCAAAATCAAAAAGTTTATTAGTTTTTTGAGTGTAATAATCCATAACATTGTCAAAATCGTTAAGGTCTGCTTTTGTGTCTATTTCAATTATTACTTTTGGAGGAATACTTATATATTTATCTTCAATTTTTTGTTTGTATAATTTTTCTTTTTCAAAGATAGTTATGTCTGCAGCAAGATTATTCTTTTCCCCAAGATGTAAACCTACTTCATTTGTTTTTACTGTAAACGTTTTTAAATTAATGTTTTGATACAGAAACATCAGTAATACATCTATTAGTTCTGTTTGCAAATTGCTACTTCCCATAATATCTTGAATTTCTTTTTTATAATTTATAACTTTTTCGTATCCTTTGTAATAAATTGGTTTTCCGTTCATTTTTTCGTAAACCAATTCGTCTGGAATATAGTGTTTTACCGTTTTAGGAGTCGTTTTAGTTAATGTTGTTTCCATATTTTTTATGTTATAATTGATTTATCGTTAAACGCCGACAGGTCTTGCAGACGCTGTCGGGTTTATACCTTATTTCTTTTGAATATAACAATAAAATTAAATACCAAGAGTTTGTTTTAGTTGTTCAATTTTTTTCATCTCTTCTGCTTTATTTTTGCTTGAGTTATTTTCTATTATAGAGTCCATAAGTTTTGTGAACGAGTCTGTTAGTGAATTTTCTCTACCTGGATTAAGATCAAAAGTAAGCATTGCTTTTATTGCTTTCATAAAATCTTCTTCATAAGCTTTCATGTTTTTGCTAAGAAATAGAATTTCTGCACCAGCACGAAGGTTGAACTCTGCATCAATCATAGTTTCGTCTGGTTGGAATGCTACCGACATCATTTCTTGCAAGTCCATTTGAACCATTGCTTTTACGTTTATTCCTTGTGCAATTTTTTCTATAATTGCAATTTCTTTGTTGTCAACATTTCCGTCGCTAGCAATAGCAAGTGCAGCCGAACTAAATGAAAGGAATGTGAAAATCTGTGGATTAGACATTATAAAATCTCTATCAGTCATGTATTTTTCCAGATTACTTCTCATTTCCTTAAAAATGGTTCTGATAAAAACTTTGTCTTCTTGTGTTAAATTAATAATATCCATAATATTTTTTTATTTAAAGAATTAGTATTTAAAATTTTTTATAAAAATATAATTTTTTTTGAAAAATACAAAATTAAATTTGTTTAATTGATTATTTATTTATGTAATTATTTATATTTCAAAGAATTAAAATATAGTTTAGAATGAAAATTCCTGTAATTTTATTTTTATTAAAAAATACGATAACTTTGATTAAAATTAAAGTTTGAACAACTTTATGTAAACACTTCCAAAAATTAAAATAAGAAATGAAATTACAAAAACTTTATTTATTGTGTTTAGTTGCATCTAAACTAACAAATGGGTAAAATAATAACGAAATATTGTAATCAGTTCTTATATCCAGCAAAATAGAATTGTAAGTATTAGTAATTTCTTTTTTTATATTATTAAAATCAGAATCTGTTATTTCATAATATATCTCGGTAGCATCGTCTATAATTACAGAGTCACCTATTACAGTTATGATAGGCATTGGTTGTATTACATGGAGACTTCCCTTATCAAATGCTATTTTTAGGTTTTCTATCTGCCTCTCTAATTTCTCATCATTAAGTAGTGTTCTTATTTGCCAAAATTCTTTCACAACAAGTTTTTCGGCTCCTATAATATCTACAATATCTTCTTTTTCTGATTGATATAATAAAACATAAGTGTTTTTTAACCAAAAACCAAAAAGAATACTTATAATTTCGTCATATTTATTTTGTGAATTATTATTTTCAATGTAATTTTCTATTCCTTTAGCAGATAAAAAAAGTAAGCTGTCAATATTTTGAGGCAATTTATTTGCAATATCATTATTTTTATGAAATTTAAAATCTTTCAACTCAAAATATTTATTCAAATCTAGTTTTGTTGATAATTTTCTTATCATTTTTAATTCTAAATCTATATTTTTATAATGATAATATTTAAAAGACAAATCTGCAATAGCTATACCCAGAGCAATAGCTACATATTGGCTGTCTATATTGTTATAGTTCGTATTGTTTAAAAATAATGTGTCATTGTAGTTTTCTGTTTTTACCAGACAATAATTAAAGGAATAAGGACTTGGGAAGGATTGTATAATTTCTCTAATCTCCTGGTCGTAATTGGTTTTTTTATTTGTCTCATTATTATTATTACTTGTCGAATTAGAGCAAGCCACAGATAATAATAATACGATGAGGTAATATTTTATTTTTAAAACAGACATTTTTTTATTTTTTACTGATTATATTTTAATCCATCGTAAGCCAACTCCACAAAACTTGGGAGTTTTTTTTGCACATCTTTATATATGTCAATTTTATGGCTTGCATGTGTAAGAAATCCTTTTTCGGGTTTTATTTTGTGCATAATTTCCAACGCTTCACTAAAAGAAAAATGAGAGGGGTGTTTTTGGTATCGCAAGGCATTTAATACAAGTATTTTAGAGTCTTCAATTTTTTGCATTTCTGTTGGCGAAATATAATTTGCGTCTGTTATGTAAGTGAAATTTTTTATACGATAGCCAAAAATATCCATTTTTTCGTGTTTCACTTTTATTGGTAAAATGCCGATTCCTGCTGCTGTAAATTTCTTGTTTTCAATCTCGTGCAAATTCATTTTTGGAGCACCTTTGTAATCGCTTTTTTCAAAACTATACGAAAATTCTTTTTTAACGGTTTCCAAAGTTTGTTTGTCTGCAAAAATATCTATGGGACTTTTTTGCAGATAATTAAAAGGTCGTAGGTCGTCTAAGCCTGCTACGTGGTCTTTGTGTTTGTGTGTAAGTAACACAGCATCAATTTTTTGCACGTTTTCACGGAGCATTTGTTGTCTAAAATCTGGTCCTGCATCAATAACTATATTTTTGCCCTCAATTTGTATTAAAATTGAGCTCCTAAGTCGCTTGTCTTTTGGGTCTTGTGATTGACAAACTTCACATTTGCAACCAATTACAGGCACTCCTTGCGATGTTCCTGTGCCAAGAAATGTTATTTTCATAAATAAGTTTTTAAATAAGCTCACAAATATAAATAAAAAACTCCAAATTTTAAATAATTTGGAGTTTTTATGATTATAAGTAGGTTTGTTGAAATTTTATTTTATTACTTCTGCTTCAACACGTCTGTTTAATTGTCGTCCTTCTTCGGTGTCATTTGTTGCTCTTGATTTTTCGTCTCCATAACCTACTGCGGTTAGTCTTTTTTTATTAATACCTTTAGAAATCATGTAATCAACAACAGATTGTGCTCTTTTTTGTGATAATTCTTTATTATATTTTTTTGTTCCTTTGTTATCTGTGTGTCCTGATATTTCTACATTAAAATCCTGATATTGCATCATTATATAGGTTAGTCTGTCTATTTCTGGAAAACATTCTGCTCTTAACTCTGATTTTCCAAAATCGAAATTGACTTTTTTCAACACTACCGATGCTCCTATTTCTACTGGTTTTAATTTGATGTTTTTTTCAATTATCGTTTTATTTTTATCAATTGTTATATTTTCTGAATAAAATAAATATTTCTGAGCTATTGCAGTTATTGAAAAATCGGTTGTTTGTGGCAATTCTATTGAATATTTTCCAGTAGCATCAATCATAACGGTAGTAATTGTTTTATTGTTGGTAACATCAAAAATTTCTAATGTTACAGATAATGGTTGCCCTGTTTTTTCGTCGGTAACAATTCCTTTTATATATGTTTTGGGAGATAATGAGAAGTTTGTTGTTTGTTTTTCAATATCTTGTTCTACCAACATTTGTGTTTTTTCATCGTTATAGTTTTCTGCTATAATTTCTACAGAATAATTTTTTCCCGATTCCAATTCCATTGAGTATTTTCCTTCTTCATTAGAAGTTGTTTGTAAAATTTCCACATCATTTTCATATACTTTTATATCTGATTGCAATGCGTTGTTGTTATTTTTATCAGAAACAATACCACTTATTTTTGCTTTTTTAGAAATAAGTATAAAATTCTTTTCTAATTCGCTTGCTCTTTTTTCTATTGTAATAAGTTCTGTTACAGTCTTGTAGCCGTCTGCACTTACTTCTATTTTGTAAGTTTTATCAGATTCAAGAGCTGTTGTGTAGTTGCCAAGCGGGCTGTTAGAATTTATTGTAAATAATTCTTTATCATCTAAATAAATTTTGATATTGGCATCAATTGGTGTGTTTTCTGTTTTGCTATTAACTTTTCCAAATAAATTTGTCTTCAATATTTTCTTCTCTTCTTTTTCTTTTTTATTGATGTTAATTAATATTTGAACCTCGTGGCTACCTGAACTACTTCCCGAAATTGGAGCTGTATTTGCCTGATAGGCATATCCTATTCCATAATTTCCCACATTAGTTCCCAAACTAACAATAAAACTGTTATTGGAACGATAACCTATTTGTCCCCAGACTATTTTGTTCCACGTTGCCATTAGATTTCCATCAAATTGTGCAGGACTTGTTTTTGCCCCTCGCATCATAACAGATGGTTTGAGGTCTATACTCGGATTTAATCCAAAATTATATCCAATTATTCCAATAGTGTAAATATTTGACGAATTATACTCATATAGTTGTGGGAGGATTACTTGTGCGTCAAAATCGTTGTATCTATAAGCAAGCCCAAAACCTGTAGAAAAAGCTGTTTTATTAAAATAATTTTCGGTTAGTTTTTCGTCGGTCATATCTACATTTAAAGCGTCGGCTACTAATAATTTATCATTTATTATGCCCAGAGATGTTCCCATTCTTAGGTTGTGAGTTTTGGAAAAATTAATTTGATAGGCATAATTTATTTTTGCATCAAGATTGCTTACTAAACCTTGTTTTGAATTGAATAATGTAATTCCTGCTCCCATATTTTTAAAAAACGAACTTGATGCTCCAAAAGAATATACTTCTGGTGCTCCATTTAACCCAACCCATTGTAAATGAGTGTTTAAATAGGCACTTACAAGTTGATTATTTACACTAAAAGCAGGGTTGTATAAATACGGATTTTGACTATATAAATTGTATGTTTTTAATTCCTGTGCATTTGTATTTCCTGCAAATGCTAAAATTATTATGATAATTATTGATATATTTATTTTTTTCATTTTTTTAGGATTTGATTGTGATGAATTTGGAGGTATTTAGTTTTTAACTAGCTTTCGCTTGATAACTAATAATCAAGCGAAAGCAATTCTGAAAGTTATTATTTCTATACTAATTAAGGTTGAAACTTTACAGTTACCTAATTATGGTAATAAATCCACTAAATACTTCTTCTCCTTTTGCAAATATGTAATAATAAGTTCCTTCTGGCAGTTCGTTTCCATTAAATATTCCGTTCCAAGTGTTGTCATATTCTTCTGCTTGATAAATTACCTCTCCTATTTTATTAAAGATATTTAAGTTATAACCAGTTAAATGGTCTATTCCTTCTATTTCCCAAATATCATTTTTTCCATTGCCGTCTGGCGAAATAAAGTTTGGAATTTTTAAATCTGCTGGCTGAACAGGAAATGCTTCTACCGTTACTATTGCTTCTTTTGTGGATATATTTCCTGAAAGGTCTGTAACAGTTAGCACAACAATATTTTCACCAATATCGTTGGTTGTAAATTCGGTAATATCCAATTCTATAACATCAATTCCGCAGTCATCGTAAGAACCATTATCAATTTCGGTGTATGTAATACTTGCATTTCCTTCCTCGTCTAAAACGATTGTTATATTTTGAGTTTCAACAATAGGAGCAACATCTTCCACAATTACTGTTTGTGTTTGTGTAGATTGATTTCCATACGCATCTTCAAAAATCCAATTTATTGTATATGTGCCTTCGTCTTCATAAGTTAAAGGGTCTGAGGTTGTTCCAATTATATTTCCAGAACAACCATCTGTTGCTGTTGGGGTGCTAACAACCTCGGCACTGCAACTTGATGTAACAATTTCAAGACTTGCAACATCTTCTACTGGTGCTGTTTCGTCCAAAACAACTACATTTTGTGTTTGAGTAGTAATATTGCCACTTCCATCGTCAAAACTCCAAATTATTTCGAATGTTCCTTGTTCATTATAAGCTGTTGGGTCTGTTGTTGTTCCTGTAATTTCACCAACGCAATTGTCGGTGGCAGAAGGAGCCTCTGTAACATTCACACTACAGTCTCCTAATAGAGTAGGTAGGTTTGCATTATCTACAACTGGAGCTGTGTTATCATCAATAATAACTTCTTGATTTTGTGTAGATTGATTTCCATTTTCGTCTTCATAAGTCCAAGTTATAGTTGTAGAAGAAGTTAGTGGCAAAGTTATATTGTTAGTAATAGTAACAGTTCCATTGCAATTATCTGTTGCTGTTGGGGCGGTTAAAGAAGTAACTTCACATTCTTCGGTAATACTATTTAAAGTTGTCTCATCTGGAATTGGAGCTGTATTATCATTAATAATAACTCCTTGATTTTGTGTAGATTGATTTCCTGATTCGTCTTCATAAGTCCAAATTATAGTCGTGTTTGTAGTAATTGGTAATATTGCATTGTGAGTTACTGTTACAGTTCCACCGC
>JAOZQN010000197.1:7999-10551 GCA_029932195.1 Bacteroidales bacterium
AGGATTGGTTAAACTTGTAACCTCGCATTCGGCAGTTATATCTGTTAAAGTTCCTATGTCTGGTGTTGGAGCTGTTGTATCATCAATTATTACAACTTGGTTTTGAATTGCAGAATTTCCGCTTGGATCTTCATAAGTCCAAATTATGGTTGTGTTTGTAGTAATTGGTAATATTGCATTGTGAGTTACTGTTACAGTTCCACCGCAATTATCTGTGGCAGTAGGATTGGTTAAACTTGTAACCTCGCATTCGGCAGTTATATCTGTTAAAGTTCCTGTGTCTGGTGTTGGAGCTGTTGTATCATCAATTATTACATTTTGTTCTTGAGTTACAGAGTTTCCGCTTGGGTCTTCGTAAGTCCAAATTATGGTTGTGTTTGAGGTAATTGGTAAAGTTGCATTGTGAGTTCCGTCTATTGAACCTGCACAATTGTCTGTTGCAGTTGGAGCAGTTAAACTTGTAACTTCACATTCTTCTGTTATATTTGTTAAAGTTATAATATCTGCAATTGGAGCAGTGTTATCAGCAACCTCCACATTAAAATTAACATCGTCTGTATTTCCCATGTTGTCTGTAGCTGTTAATGTTATGGAATTTGTTGTTCCAGAAATTGTTGTTCCTGAAACAGGACTTTGAGAAACAGAGTAAGAACAATTATCCGTAGCAGTAACGTCTCCTGTATAGTCAGCTAAAATTGCTTCGCAATTAGCATTAGCATTCACGGTTTGATTGCTATGAGTAGAGGTTATTACAGGAGCTTCTGTATCTCCAATTATAGTTGCAGGGGCGCTATTAACATCTCCTATGCCATTAGAAACTATACATCTGTATTGATTTCCAACAAGTCCATTTACACTTGATATTGAAAGAGTATTTGTTGTAGCTCCACTATATACGCCTCCGTTGGAAATATTGTTCCAAGAGCTAATATATTCTTGCCATTGATAACCAGTTGCATTTGTTGCAGATACACTAAATGAAGCTGCATCTGTATTAGAACAAACATTTTCGTTACTTGGTTGTGCCGAAACTCCTGGTAAAGAACCTACTACTTCTATATATGCTTTGTCATCGGCTGTTTCTGTTCCGTTATCGGCAGTCATATTGACTTGTGAAATATCTCCTTCTGTAGCTGTTCCAGGACAATATATTTCTACTGTAACATCTTGGTCTACACCAGCAGATAAGTTAAATGTTCCAGAAGGATTAGTTACATTTACTGTCCAGCCTGCTAAATCTATAATTTCGGTTAATGCAATGTTGTTTATTGCACTTCCCGAATTATTTAAAACATTAAAAGTAATATCCTTTGTTTGTCCTGCAGAAATAGTTTCGTTTAGAGGGGCTGTAACAGTAAGATCTGTAATTGTTTTTTCACTAAATCTTTCTATTGCTTCAAATGTCCATGTAGCTCCAGAAGCTAATGATGCTATTCTCCATTCCAAACAAATAGCATTATCATGATCTGTGGTAGTGGCAACACTTGACAAAAAATTATTTGTCCTCACACTAGTTTGATTTGTTAAATAGTATAAACTTTCGTAGTTAGCAAGAGTTGGGTCTTGTGATTCTAAGTAAAGTTGCATAAACTCATCACCTTCTTGCCTTGTAACACCTGTAGTGTTATTAGCACCATCCCAGTATCCGTTTCCGAAATCATTATCATTTAACCAAGTATCTCCTCCTGAGAAAAATCTTAATCCAGTTAATGTGCTGGCACCAAGATTTGTAATTTCCCATGTGTAATATACAATGGTTCGTACAATTTTGGATTAGGGATTAAAGATTAAGTGTTAAATTGCTGATTTTAAGATACTTAAATGAGATGGACGCATTTTTTCAATATGATGATAATTAACCTTTTATGAAAATTGCACGAACCATTGATATATAAAGTTAGAATTTTCAGGGTAATGCACTATTTGTTTAACAGAAACAACTCCTTACTCTGTCATGGTTAGTTCATGGTTGTAGTTGTCTATTTTATTGTGAGTTTTTGTATCCCAAAAGTTTGTGCCAGACTCCCAATAATAACCAGAAGCATAACTTTCTCCACTTCCTGAAATATGTAGTTTTGTTCCTTTATTTCCATCAGCATAATATTGTTTTATCCATACAGAATTTGTGTATCGGTAAACTTGCATATCGGTGCTAGTTAAAAATTCAATTTTGAGAGTTCCTTCTACAAGATCTCCTCCAATTGTTTCTTCAACACCCTTTGATGATGATTCGCCCGAAGCTTTTATTCTGATAGCATTTTGCTCATTATCTTCTTGTTGTTTTAATTCAGCAAGTTTTTTATCTTCATATTCTTTTATTTCTTCATAATTTTGGGCAGATAGGTTAAAGTAAGAAAAAAGCAGGAAAAAAATAACTGTGATAAGTTTTAATTTTTTCATAGGTTTTGTTTTAAGATTAAAAATATTTTAATTAATTTTTTAAACTTAATTATTTTCCTGCATTTTTCTGGAACAAATTAGAATTAGATATAGTTTATTGAGTAAATGCAATATATTACTTAGTATTTAATTTTTGAATTATTGAAAATATA
>JAOZQN010000795.1 GCA_029932195.1 Bacteroidales bacterium
AATACCCTGTTAGCCTATTTACCGTTTGAGGATTTCTTTCAATACTTTCATTATTCATGCGAAGAAAAGAGACATAACTATCTTTGATTGGAAATTTTTCTAATTTAAGAAGATTTCTAATTAATGATGAATTGTCTTTTTCATCAAATGATTTCTCAACATCTATCCAAATTTCATCATTAATTTTTCTAATTCCATTTGGTGTCGTTGGGTAAACTTGAAATAAATCATCAAGATACGACCTTTGATTTGCATATTCTATGCTTAATTTTGTCTAATAATTCATATTTTCTGCAAATTTAGTTATTTTTTTTATAAAGCATTTATTTGAATTGCTTGTAACAGCTCATATCATTGTGAGTCGTGCGGGTTGTAAAGTTACTCGTTTTTTTTGACAATTCCAAATTAAAACGACTTTGTTTTTAAAGTTATAGATTTACTTACAAACAGTAAGGCTTTGCTATAAAATAATTATTTTATAGCAAAGCCCCAGAACCAGCAACTAAAGTTGTAGCTACAGTAAACTACAAATAAAATTCTGATTATATAAATGAGTTATATTTTTTATATTGCTGTAATTTCAGCTCTAATTTCTTCTGCCAAAGTAAGAAGCTCATTAAAAGTATCTTCATTCATAAATAACGCTTCATCTTTTTGCTCTACTTTATCAAATATTTCTTTGAATTGCTTAACTAAATCAAGAACTTCTGCAACATCTTTGTTGTCTTTATAATTTTCTAAAAGAGGAATAAGCGAATTTACAGTTATTTTTTGCTCTGCAAGTCCAAGTAAAATCTGTTCTTGTTCCATGCTCATTGAAGCCAGCTGTGTTGCAAGGTAAATACCTTCTATCCAGCCACCTGCAAGAATAATTACCGAAATTTCACCTTTGCCATTATTATTCAAAAAACCAAATGTATCATAATACGATTCCGAAACAATTTTATATAAAGAGTCCTTATTTTCCAAATTCTCTTCTACTCTCCCCACAAGACTTTCATTAAACATAGATGAAATTTCAAGTCCATCAGTTAATATTCTCGAACATGCCAATAGTTCTCTTGTTTCCTGCGTCATATTGTAGGTGCTTGTATAGCTTAAATCGGCTCCATAAACTCCAAGATTTAATGCCTTACTTTTTTCCGAAAAATACGATTTTGCATTTTCTTTATTATTTGTTAAATCAATAATAAAAGCAGTTCCTGAATTTTCCAACATCTGCGTTATTTCAAACGGTGTGGGGATAGGATACACAAACTCATCTACTTCTTCTACAATGTCGATATCGTCTGGCTTATCACTTTCTGGGTTGCAACTTGAAAATAAGACTACAAAGAATACAAGTAACATTCCTAAACTTAAAATATTTTTTTTCATTTTCAAAAAGTTTTTATGGTTAAATAGTTATAAAGTTGAAGATTAAAAGTTATAAAGTTAAAAGGTATAAAGTTGAAGGTTAAAAATTTTTTCTATATTTTGAACTTTTCACTTTAAAACTTTTCACTTTATACTTTCTACTTTTTTATTTCATGCAAATATATAATTTTTTAATAAATATTTAAAATTTCTTTTTATTTTTTTTCTTACTATCTTTCGGAGGCGTGTATCCTCTTTGCTTTGCCATGCCTTCTAATTTCTTTTGAAAATTAGATTTTTTACTAGTTTTTTTCTTATTCTTGCTAACATTTGCTTGCAATTTGCTAAATAATTTGTCTTCATTAATAAATCTTCTCATTATTAATGTTTGAATAATTGTAATTAAATTGGACAATAAATAGTAAAAACTCAAACCTGCCGAATAGTTATTGAACCAGAAAATCATCATAACTGGCATAAAATACATCATGTATTTCATTGTTTTTGCCTGTGGATTGTTGTCTTGCATTTGATTTCCGTTAAGTAACGTGCTACCTACAATCGCAAGAGCCATCAAAAGAGTAAACAAACTGATATGATTTCCATAATATTCGCTAATTAGCGGAATTTGAGCTGTCCACGAATAAATAGAATCATAAGATGAAAGGTCGGTTGCCCATAAAAAACTTTGCTGACGTAATTCTATAGAAGCAGGAAAAAAGCGGAACATTGCTATAAGAATCGGAAATTGCAATGCTATTGGAATACAACCACCCATTGGATTTACTCCAGCTTTTTTGTAGAGAGCCATTGTTGCTTGCTGACGCTCCATTGCTTTGTCTTTGGATATTTTTTCATTAATTTTTTCTATCTCTGGTTTTAAAACTCGCATTTTTGCAGATGAAAGAAAGGATTTATAGGTAAGAGGAAACAGTAATAATTTAATTATTAGTGTCATTACTAAAATTATTAATCCATAATTACTTATAAATGTTCCAAGAAAATTAAATAAAGGTATGACAGCCAACCTATTAACCCAGCCAAAA
>JAOZQN010000198.1 GCA_029932195.1 Bacteroidales bacterium
CTACATCAATACAGAATATTTATATTTTTCAACAAAATACGTTATAATCAGGATTATATCCCACATTTTAAATATGAATTAATTAATCTCAAATCTGAAAATTTTACAGACGAACAAATAGAGTCGATGTTTAGCTTGTTATCGTTAAAATTAGCAATGATAGTAATGAAACATATTTTTGATCACCCAGAAACTTTATTGGAAATATTAGAAAAAAATATTGAAGTTTTTCGGATATTACAAAAATCTACAAAAGGACAAAACCAAATAATAACTATTATTCAATATATTACAAGTGTAAAAAAACTAAAAAAAGAAAAAACAATTATGAAATATCGAAACTTTTTTGAAGGCGTATCAATCGTAGAAGGTTCAATGGCAGATAGATATATAAATCAAGGAATTGAACGAGGAATTGAACGAGGGATTGAACAAGGGATTGAACAAGGAATTGAACGAGGAATTGAACGAGGAATTGAACGAGGAATTGAACGAGAAAGAATTAATACTGTAAAAAATTGTATTCTTAATGGCTATAAAAATGAGGATATTAGAGTTATATCTGGTTTAACTTATGTAGAAATTGATGAAATACGAGAAGAGTTAAAAAATCAGAAAGAAAAATAATTATGAAATATCAAAACTTTTTTGAAGGAGTATCAATCGTAGAAGATTCAATGGCAGATAGATATATAAATCAAGGAATTGAACAAGGAATTGAACAAGGAATTGAACGAGGAATTGAACGAGAAAGAATTAATACTGTAAAAAATTGTATTCTTAATGGTTATAAAAATGAGGATATTAGAATTATATCTGGTTTAACTTATGTAGAAATTGATGAAATACGGGAAAAGTTAAAAAATCAACAAAAATGAAAATTTAGATGGGCTTTATTTATGTATAAATTGATGAGATACGAAAAAACTAAAATAAAAATAAGTTGTTAGATAATTTAAAAACTGTCTAACAACTTTATGTATAAACCTAAAAACCATAAAACTATGAACACTAAAAAAATAACATTAATAATTGTAGCTCTTGCTATAAGTGTGCCTTTAATTGCGGCAGCAGTATTTTTTGGCTTTGGAAACGATGAGCCTAATTCTACAAACCCAGAGTTCCGAAAATATATTTCGGCATACACATCTGGCTTGGTATCAAAGACTTCTACAATAAAAATTAAACTTTTGAGCGATATTGTGGAAGAGATAAAAGACAAAGAAGCATTGCCAGAAGGTTTATTTGAGTTTTCTCCAAAATTAAAAGGCGAATATTATTGGGTAGATGATTACACAATAGAATTTAAACCAGAGGAATACATGCCTTCTGGGAAAGAATATTTTGTGGAATTTAAACTTGGTAAATTGACAAAAGTGGATAAAGACTTAAAATCTTTTGACTTCGTTTTCAACACAGTAAAACAGAGTTTTGATATTAGTTTTGAGGAATATAAAACAATTGACAAAAAAACGTTGCAGTGGCAACAATATATTGGATACATTAAAACTGCAGATTATGAAGATGTTGAAGATATTAAGAAAATCCTTATTGCAGAACAAGCTGGTGATAAATTATCTATAAAATGGACGGCTGATATTGATAAATTTACCTATTATTTTATAATAGATAGTATTCAGCGACAAAAAAAGGCTTCTGAGGTTGTAATTAAATGGAATGGAAGCAAAATTGATGTGGATAAAGAGGGTGTAGAAAAATTACAAATTCCTGCTATTGACGATTTTAAATTTCTTACAGCCAAAGTAATACAAAGTCCAGAGCAATATTTACAAATTCAATTTTCAGATCCATTGCAAGCCGACCAAAATTTAGATGGACTTGTTAGAATTAAAGACATTGAAAATCTTAATTATATAATAGAGGATAATATTATAAAAATATATCCTTCGGGACGTTTAGATGGTGTTTATGAAGTTTCTATTTCTACGGGAGTAAAAAATATTTTGGGTTATAAACTTAAAACTTCTAAGCAATTTGAAATGGCTTTTCAAAAAATAAAACCTGATGTAAAATTGGTAAATAAGGGTAATATTTTGCCAAGTTCCGAACGAGGACTTATTTTTCCTTTTGAAGCAGTAAATTTGAAAGCAGTTGATGTTACCATAATTAAAGTTTACGAAGATAACGTTCTTCAATTTTTGCAAGTAAATAATTATAATGATGATAAAGAACTCGTTAGAGTTGGTGAGCCTGTTCTGAGAAAAACTATTAGCCTGCTTGACCAAAATATTATTGACTACGGGAAATGGAATAGATTTTCGTTAGATTTAAGTAATTATATTACTCCAGAGCCAGGTTCAATATATAGAATTTCTATTGGATTCAGACAACAACATTCTTTATATGAGTGTGATACAGATGGAGGCGAACAACAAGTTTTTGATGAAACAGATATTTCTGAAACCGAACTTGATTGGCAACCAGCTGGCGAAACTTCGTATTGGGATTATTATAATGGATACGATTATTGGGATTATTGGGATAATAAAGACAATCCTTGTCATGGGGCATATTACTCGAAAGAACATACTGTTTCTCAAAATATTATAGCTTCAAATTTGGGTATAATTTGTAAAAAATCAAATAATGATAATCTTAAAATAATTGTAAACGATCTTTTAACTACCGAACCTCTTGAAGCAGTTACAATAGAGATTTATAATTATCAAAATCAGCTACTTCATTCTACAAAAACGGATAAAAATGGTATTTCTAATATTGATGCTCTAGACAAACCGTATTTTATTGTAGCTAAACAAGATAAACAAAAAGGTTACCTTAAAATTAATGATGGTTCGGCTGTTTCGCTTAGTCATTTTGATATTTCAGGAGTAGCTGTAACTAAGGGTATTAAAGGATATATTTATGGAGAAAGAGGAGTTTGGAGACCAGGAGATTCGATCTATCTTACTTTTATTTTAAAAGAAGAAGACAAACCTCTTCCAGATGATCACCCAATTGTTTTTGAATTTAAAAATCCTCAAAATCAGCTTATTAGCACAAAATCAGCAGTTAAAAACGAAACAGGTTTTTATACTTTCCCAGTAGCAACTGCAACTGACGCTGTTACAGGTAATTACAACGCAACTGTTTCCGTAGGTGGAGCAAAATTTAATAAACGACTTAAAATAGAAACCATAAAACCTAACAGGTTGAAAATCAATCTTAATTTTGAAAATGAATTTATTGAAAAAGGTGATAATATTGCTGCAAATCTGGAAGTTAAGTGGCTTCATGGAGCTATTGCCAAAAATCTAAAAGCAACGGTTGATGTTTCTGTTAAAAAAGTGAAAACTTCTTTTGCAAAATATCCTGAATATGTATTTGATGATGCTACAAAAAAATTAGATGCAGATCTTACAAACGTTTTTAGTTCAAAGATTAACAGCGAAGGAAAGGCAGATTTTAATCTGGAAATTCAGGCGGAAAATGCTCCTGGTTTTTTGAATGCAACTTTTGTTACCAAAGTTTTTGAAGAGAGTGGTAATTTTAGTATCAATCAAAAAACTGTTTCATATTATCCTTACGAAAGTTTTATTGGTGTAAAATTACCAAAAGGAGACAATATGAGAAGCATGATACTCACAGATATAGACCATGAAATTAATGTTATTATTCTCGATAAAGATGGTAAATCAGTAAAAGGAAATCGTGAAATTGAGATGGAATTTTACAAAATCCAATGGCAATGGTGGTGGGACGAAAATGAAGGCATAGCGAACTATTTTACAAGTAATTATAGCACGAAATTAAATTCGGAGAAAATAAAAACTAAAAATGGTGCTGCAAATTGGAAAATTAGAGTAAATTATCCAGACTGGGGACGCTATCTTGTGCGTGCTTACGACCCTATTTCTGGGCATTCTACTTCAAAAATTGTCTTTATCGATTGGCCAGGTTGGGCAGGAAAAGCTCAACGTGAAGGAACTTCGGCAAATACCTTATCCTTTGAAACTGACAAGGATAAGTATAATGTTGGCGATATGGTAAAACTTTCAATTCCTTCACCAGCAGAGGGACGTGCTTTAATCAGTATTGAGACTGGAAATGAGGTTCTTAAAGATTTTTGGATTGAAACAAAAGAAGGAACAACTGATTTTTCGTTTAAAGCAGACGAGTTTATGGCTCCAAATATTTATGTGCATATCAGTTTGTTACAAACTCATGCACAGACTGCAAATGATTTACCAATAAGACTTTATGGAGTTATGCCAATTCTTGTAGAAGACCCAAAAACACATCTAAATCCTGTTTTGGATATGCCAGATAAATTAGAGTCTGAAACGACTGTAAAAATTCAGGTATCTGAAAAAGATAAAAAGCACATGACTTACACCATCGCCATTGTAGATGAGGGACTTTTGGATTTAACAAATTTCAAAACTCCAAATGCTTGGGACGAGTTTTATGCACGTGAGGCACTTGGGGTTAAAACCTGGGATATTTATGACTGGGTAATTGGTGCTTATGGTGGTGAAATAGAGAGACTTATAAGTATTGGTGGTGATGGTGAAGTTGAGGGTAGAAAAAAGAAAGAGGCAAGTAGATTTAAGCCTGTGGCTATTTTTCTCGGACCTTTTGATTACAATGGAACAACTAATACTCACTATATTGAGATTCCAAAATACATTGGATCTGTGCGAACAATGATTGTTGCAGGTGATGAAATTGCCTATGGTTCAACGGATAAGGCGACACCTGTGGTAAAACCACTTATGTTACTCGGAACTTTGCCAAGAGTTCTTAGTCCAGGTGAAAAAGTAAAATTACCAATCAGCGTTTTTGCAATGGATAAAAACATTAAAAATGTGAGTGTTACAGTAAATACAAACGATTTTCTTACAATAAGTGGTGAAAAATCAAAAACTATAAATTTCTCTGAAATAGGAGATCAACTTGTTGAATTTGAATTAGATGTAACTCAAAAACTTGGAATTGGTAGAGTAGAGATAATTGCAACTTCGGGAGGCGAAAAAGCATCTTATGAAATAGAAATTGATGTGAGAAATCCAAATCCGCCTATTACAAAAATTTCTTCACAAGCCGTGGCAAAAAAAGGAAACTGGGAGCAAACATTTAAACCAATTGGTATTGAGGGAACTAACAAGGCTATTTTGGAAGTTTCCACAATCATGCCAATAAATTTGGATAAGCGATTAAAATATCTGATAAGGTATCCGTATGGTTGTATCGAACAAACAACTTCTTCGGTGTTTCCTCAGTTGTATCTAACTGATATTATTGAACTTACACCAGAACAAAAACAGTCTTCGGAACAAAATATAAAAGCAGCTATTGATAAAATAGTTGATTTTCAATTACTTAATGGTGGGCTTGGATATTGGACTAATAGTTCAAACGTAAATGAATGGGCAACAAATTATGCAGGTCATTTTATGTTAGAGGCTAAAAATAAGGGCTATGCAACACCAATTGGTTTTATGAAAAATTGGAAAGCATATCAAAAACGAAAAGCCAGAAATTGGACAGACGACGGAGATCGTTCACAATTTATTCAGGCATATCGTTTATACACGCTTGCACTTGCAGGTGAGACTGTTAGCTCGGCAATGAATAGGCTCAAAGAAACCGAAGACCTATCTGACAAAGCAAAATGGTATCTTGCAGCAACTTATAATATTTCTGGTAAAAAGAAGGTTGCAGAATCATTAATTTCTGGATTAAGCACTTATGTTCCTGAATATAAAGAACTTTCATATACTTATGGTAGCGATATTAGAGACCGTGCAATTATTTTGCAAACTCTCACTCTTTTGGACAAACAAACAGAGGCATTTACTCTTGTTAAAGAAATTTCGGAAGTTTTGAGTAGTAAACAGTGGCTAAGCACACAAACTATTGCTTATTCACTTGTTTCAATATCAAACTATTATAAGAAACACAAACCAAATCAAGGAATTAAGTTTGCATACACAATTAATGGAAAAACGGAAACTAGAACTTCAAATAGTGGAATATTTAAGGTTGATATTGACTTAAATTCATTAAATGAGCAGACAATTAAATTTGAAAATAAGGCAAATGGAACTCTTTATGCAAGATTAATTTTGGAAGGAGTGCCAGAACTTGGAACTGTTCAAGCTGAGTCAAATAATTTGCAAGTATCTGTAATTTACAAACTTGCAAATGGAACAATTATTCAACCAGACCAAATTACACAAGGAACAGATTTTGTAGCCGAAGTAAAAGTAACAAATCCGAGTTCGTATAATTATAAGGAAATGGCTTTGGCACAAATTTTCCCGTCGGGTTGGGAAGTTTTGAATGCACGAATATTTAACTTTGGAAATCTCGGACAATCAAGTCCTTACACTTATCAGGATATTAGAGACGACAGAGTTTACACACATTTTGATATTAATAAAGGAGTAACTAAAACTTTCCGAGTTTTGCTAAATGCAAGTTATGTAGGAGATTTCTATATGCCTGGAATATTTGCCGAAGCAATGTATGATGGAGCAATAAATGCCCGAACATCAGGAAAATGGATAAAAGTGAATTAAAAAAAGAATGCCGTGGGCATGAAATGTTTGTAGCCCACGATGCCAATCGTGGGTAAAAACGGTTTTGAATGCTATAGGCATGAAATGTTTGTAGCCCACGATGTCAATCGTGGGTAAAATGGTTTTGAATGCCGTAGGCATGAAATGTTTGTAGCCCACGATGTAAATCGTGGGCTACAATATATTTTATCTTGAGTCCACTCCGACAAGTGTATTTTGCCAAAATCAATGCGGATACCAATTTTACAACCACAATGAGCATGTCTCATTGCACTCGTTGTAAATGAGGATTTTAAAATTTGTATCCAACGCCGAGTTTGGCAAAAAGATGCTTGTTGGAGGAGACTCACTTTTTACATTTTTCACAATATCCATATAAATACAAGGAGTGGTCGTTTACTTGAAAATTATTAAAATCTCCAATATCATTCTTAATCTCCTGAATACGAGGGTCGCAGAACTCAATTATTCTACTGCAAGCAATGCACAAAAGGTGGTCGTGCTGTTTGCTTTTATGCGATTTTTCGTATTGTGCTGTATTTTGTCCAAACTGATGTTTAATAATTAATTTACAGGCAAGTAACAACTCCAAAGTATTGTATAAAGTGGCTTTGCTTACACGATATTTCTTCTCCTTCATTCTCATATATAAGAGTTCAACGTCAAAATGAGTTTTACAATCATATATTTCGTCCAGAATTGCAAAGCGTTCAGGTGTTTTTCTATAGCCTTGACTTGTAAGATATTCTGTGAAAATTTTATTAACTGAATTTTTAATTTCTTTTTGATTCATTTTTTGTTATTTTTGGCAAGATATATGCAATTAAATTGGATAAAAGTTGTAAAATTTATAAAGTTAAAATGTTCTGAGTTCGAATATCAAACTTGATAACTTTTATAATATTAAGCATTGAACTTTATAACTTTAAACTTTCTGATTATAACGGATTTTGTTGAAATTATAAATCGCTAAATTTTAGGTGTTTTATTTCCTAATATATATTTGTCTGATTAATAGGAACACGGATAACGCAGATTGAACGGATTTTTTTACTTTATATTTTATATAATTCATTATAGATAAAGTTATTACAATTTCAACAAAATCCGTTATAATCAGTAAACTTTAAACTTTAAACTTTGAACTTTGAACTTTAAACTTTAAACTTTAAACTTTAAACTTTGAACTTTAAACTTTGAACTTTAAAGTTTAAACTTTGAACTTGATAATTTTAAACTTGATAACTTTGATTTCGCTAATATTTTTACCCGTTAATTGAATATTGTTATTTATTTGAAATCCAGGTTATTATAATTTTAAGTTTAAAAAAAAATACTAAAATTAAAATAAAATAAAACGACCAAACAAGATATTGATTATCTTAGATAATATAAATAACTGAATATCATTATACTATTTTTTAATTCAAATAATGAGTTTTAAAATTAGCGAAATCAAAGTGATAACTTTAAACTTGATAACTTTTAACTTTTAACTTTTTTCTGTTGAAAAATATAAAAAAAATATTACTATTTTTTGCTTTAATAATTTTGTCAAATATAAATATTTTTTCTCAATCAAAAATAGAAAATTTGCAAGAAAAATTATTTTCTTATATTGATGAGAATGGAAATGATACTACTGCATTATCTTTGGTTAAAGAAATTTATTCAGAAATCATTGAAATAGACCCACTTACTGCACATCAATTTGCAGCAATGGGGCAACAAATTGCAATAGAAATTGGTGATAGTATAGAAATAGCAATTATGTATGGCTATTCTGGAAATGCTCTTTTGGAGCAAAAAACATATTTCATGGCAATGGACGCACATTTTAATGCTTATGAAATATTTGCAAAATTTGATGATAAAAAAAATCTTGCTCATGCTTTAATAAATATTGGACGAACTTATTTGGCACAAGAAATATATTCAATATCGGAAGATAAATTTAAAGAAGCACAAGAAATATTTAAAGATATTGGAGATACCAAAGGTGAGGCGGAGTCACTTAAACAACTCGGCTTGGCTAATATTACGAGAGACGAAGATTTGGCTCTTGGTTATTTTGAGGAAGCACTTAAATTGCTTGATAATGAAGTTGATGTGCTTATTGTTGCCGAAATAGATTCGTATGTTGCACAGGCATATATGCAAATATTTGAAATAGAACTTGCCATAGAAAATATAAAAAAAGCTCTTATTATTTTTGAAAAAGCCGACAAAAAAATTAAGATAGCAAATGCAAATTTCTTATTTGCAGAAATTTATGTGGAAAATGAAAACATAGAGAAAGCTGAAATAAAATTTCAAAGAGCTTTAATCGTTTTTGAGGAATTAAGATCACTTGAAAAAATATCTAAAACGTATCAAAAATTAGCTGAAATTTATTATTTACAAGAAAAATATCCGAAGGCTATAGTCTTTGCTAATAGAGGTTTAACTAATGCAGAAAATTTTAACTATCTTCCTATCCGAAGGGATATTTATTTTACTCTATCCAACTCATACTCAGAACTTGGCGATTATAAAACTGCATTTTCACTTCAGCAACAGTATGCCGAAGTGCTAAATATGATTTATGAAGAAAAAAAACAAAGTCAATTTTCTGATTTTCAAATGAATCTGGAAACTCAAAATAAGGAAAAAGAAATAGACCTTTTGAAAATCCAATCGGAAAAAGATAAACTGCAAGCAGCTCAAAAACAATACAAAAGAAATACAACATTTGTTGTAGTTCTTGCATTTTTAATACTATCATTTATTATTGGTTTGTATATTCGGTTTAGAGAAAAATCTAAATCAAATAAGTTGTTACAAGATTCTAATACCCACCTCAAAACACAGATAGAAGAGCGTAAAATTGCTCAAATAGAACTTCAAAATAGCGAAGAGAGATACCGGCTTGTTTTTAGAAAAACTCCTATTGGAATTATGCAATTTGATTCCGACATGAAAATTACCGATGCAAATGATAGGTTTTCAGAAATTTTCAATATTTCTATTGATGAAATGGTTGGAACAGAGCTTACTACAATATTTGACAGGAAATCTGTTTACGGCTTTAACAATGCACTAACAAGTAAAAATGCAGAAACAGTAAAAAATGAAACAGAGATAATTACTAAAGGTCAGGTTATTTATATTTCATTGACTATCAAACCTTATTCTTATGATACAAAAAAAGGAAGAGTGAAAGGTGGAGTTGTTATTATTGAAGACCTTACGGAACAGAAAAAAGCGGAAAAGTTCTACAATAAAAATATTTTGAGAAAACAAGATTTGTTAAATTTATATCCCAATAATTTATTGCATATTAAAAAAGATGGAAGTGTTATTTCTGCTCACATACCAGACGCACCCGACACGGAGGTGAATATAAAACACATAAATGAGATAATTCCAGAAAGTATTGAGACAAAATTTTTTAATCAAATAGAGGTTAGTTTGTATGAAGACATGTCTCGGCAGTTTATATTTTCTTTGCAGGAAAATAAGGTTAAAAATATTTTAAAAATAGTTCCAGATAAAGAAAGTTTGCTTATTATAATTTCAGAATTTTATGAAATTTCGGAAGAAGATAACAAATTAGCAACAAAACCTTTAAAAGATAATTTATCTGTAAAAAGTAAGCCAAAACAAAGGAAAGAAGAGTATTATAATGCAATTTATGCAGATATAGAAAAAGACTTACTTCCTGTATATCAGAATATTCAGAAGCAACTTTCGTTTATTGTCTTGCGAGGTTTTGCCGAAAAAGTTATTAAAATTGGTAAAAAACACAACAACCTCCAACTTAAAGACTATGGTATAGATTTATTAGAATATATAACTACATTTAACGTCTTGAAGGTTAACGATATATTAGCAAAATTCCCTTCGCTTATTGGCGAATATATAAATTAGTTTTGAGGTTAATCTAATAAGCATTTTTGAATATTATTAACTAAAGTTTCGGAGTTGTAAACACTTGAATATCAATGGATAAGT
>JAOZQN010000796.1 GCA_029932195.1 Bacteroidales bacterium
AACTTTTTGTAATACCACCTGTAAGATACTCACAGTATGTAAATTAAGTGTTTTTGTTAAATTTTAATGTAATGACTATTAAGGCATTACGTTTTTACAGTAAAATTATAACTGTCTAATAATCTGGTTATTATGAAGGCAAAAACTTTAGATATTAAATTACAATAATTTTTATGAAAATATTACTTGACACAAATGTGCTACTGTATGCAATGGATAAAAGTTCTAAATCAGACTTCGTTAATAAAAACATTGCTTTTTTCAAAACAAGACAAATTGTCAGCAGCTAAACGCTTTATAGTCAGGCAGTTATTAATTGATGTAAAGTCTTTTTAGAATGTCCAATTATTTTTTCACAATTAAGCCTTGTAGATTTGAATACAATAATAGTTATTAATCTTACTCGACTGCAACTCTCAGAAATAGGGTTAAAAGTCAAAAAAATAGGATTTCACTAAATTCATAATAATGTCCAATTTTAAAATGCTCATTATCATTGAGTTGCACGTCTGCCATTTTGTCAAATTTGACGAAGTCTGAAATATAACAAAATATCTATAAACATATTAGAGAATGAAGAATATAAATTATTTGTTTCAACAAAAAATATTGCTGAAATATTTGCTGTAAGTTCAAAAAAAAGAATTAACAAAGAAATAATTCTTAAATTTGTAAATGAAATAGTGTTAGAAATCTGCACTTTACTGTATCCAGATAGTAAGAGTTTTGAAAAATTTAAGCAAATCATATCTGATAATAATATTATAGGAAATAAAGTTTATGATATGGAAATTGCCTCAATTATAATTACAAACAAACTTGATGCTATTGCTACATTTAACCATAAAGATTTTAAAAATCTAAGCGAAATTACAATTTTAGAAGATTGTAAATAATTTTCTAACAAAAAATTATGAAATAAAAAAACTAAAATATTAAAATAAAAAGCGTTTAGCTTATTTTCTTGTTCACAAAAATCGACAAATTTTAACACTAACAAGAAATAAGACGAATGCTCACGCCTCTGGCGTGGGCTGTTCTTATTTGTTAGTGTGGGTATTTGTCGATACCTTGTGAACGGATAAGAGATACAGATCCCACGCTTTTTTTATATCCTAATTTTAACGCTTTTGTTGGGAACTTTGAAGAGCAAACTAATATTTTTATTATCATGAAAAAAGTAGTTTTATTATTTGTAGCAGTAATGTTTGTAGCAATAACTTTTGCACAAACACCGCAAAGTTTTAAATATCAGGCAGTAGCAAGAAATGCAGGTGGAGAATTTTTAACAATGCAAAATGTTAGTTTGCAAATTAGTATTTTGCAAACCGAAGTAGGTGGAACGGCAGTTTATGTAGAAACCCACAGTATTCAAACTAATGAGTTCGGTTTAATTAATTTAGAAATTGGCAACGGCGATTTAGTTTCGGGAGATATTTCAACAATTAATTGGAGTGCCGACAGCTATTTCGTAAAAATAGAAATGGACGCAACAGGTGGCACAAATTACGAAGAAATGGGAACTTCACAACTTTTATCTGTTCCTTATGCTTTGCACGCTCTTACCGTAACAGATGAAGCCGACCCCATTTTTATAGCACATCCTGCTAATAACATAACAGATGCTGGTAGTGGAGAAGTTATTACAGAAACAGAAAGAAACAAATTAAATGAACTTTCAATTATTCCGGTAGGAACTATTTTTCCTTTTGCAGCTGAAAGTAGTCTCGTGCCAGAAGGCTGGTTGCTTTGTGATGGAACAGCACTTAACAAATATGACAATCCCGAATATGCTGATTTATTTGATATTATAGGAATAAACTGGGGTGGTTCAACAGGTGCAGATTTTCAAGTTCCTGATTTTCGTGGTAATTTTTTACGTGGAGCAGATTTAGGTGCAGGAAACGACCCTGATTATGCAGACAGAACTGCTGGTAGTGATACTGAAAAAATTGGAAGTTTACAAGATGATGAATTTGAAAGTCATCTTCACGACCATTATATCATTGGATTTGCATCTGGTCCCGAAGATTTAGGACATGGTCGAGTGGACGTAAACTCTCCTGCTAATCACTGGAATGACCAAACAGATAATACAGGTGGCAACGAAACTCGTCCAAGAAATGTTTATGTAAATTACATTATCAAATACTAATTTAAAAACAGTCAGACACTTTGGCTACCCACGTAAAGTTAGACAAAGCTAATTTTCAACATATTGCCTCGGTCAGGTGTTTTTCACCTGACCGCCTGTAAAGCGTCAGGTGAAAAACACCTGACGAGTGCAATTGCTGTTCAACTTTACGTGGGTAGCCGACACTTTTAAGATGTCTGACTGTTAAGTAATTATAATCTTTTAAAATAACCAAAATGAAAAAAACATCTTTGATTTTTGTTG
>JAOZQN010000199.1 GCA_029932195.1 Bacteroidales bacterium
TTTTTGTAATATATTCACAACCAGCTAATTACAACTCCGAAACTTCAGTAATATAATTAATTAAAAAAAAAAAAAAGTTATTATGAAGACAAAATTTGTATTATTATTTTTACTTTCCTTTTCTGTAATTACAGGATTTTCTCAAAAAACAGATAAACAGAAGATTACATTTGATTATACACGAATGCCAAGTTCTCCACTTGCTGGTGATATTCAAAATTATTCTAGCGAAGTAGTTCTTGGGTATGAAGAAGCAATTAATAGAGAATACGAAGCTGTTTTATTTGGATATCCCCAAGAACTTAAGATAGCAGAAGATAATTATAGTGCAAAAGTGCAAAGATACGAGGAAGAGTTAAAAAAGTGGGATGAAAAATCCACAGCGAGTAAACTTGTAAATAAAAATGTTCTAAAAGAAGATAAGCCTAGAGAACCTGCTCCATTTGTAGCTCCATTAGAACCAAGAATAGAGGATATGGGTACATACCAAAAAATATTTAGTAAAAAAATGCTAACTAAGTCGTATCTAAAACTTGATGGTTTTACAAACACTCCTGATAATGCTGTTAAAATAACTGCAACGTTATTTGGTTTTGAAGATACTGGTTTTGAACAAAAATATAATAGAATAACAAGGACTGATAAAAAAACAAAGAAAGAGACAACTACTACTTCTTATTGGTATTTGATAGATTATAAACATCCCATCAATATTAAAATTGAAATGCCTGATGGAGAAGTAGTTGTTGATGAGGTATTTGAGATATTTAATGAATATACAGGACATAAAACGAAATCTCAAAAAACATCACATATTAACAAACCTGCTGTATTAGAAAAATTGCAGAATGAGATTGTTACAGAAAATATGAAAATAATAAACGAATACTTAAATGAAAATTTCGGTTATTCAAAAGTAAGTAGAGAAGCAATTATTTATCGTATTGAATCAAAAAAACTAAACTACGATGATTATCAAGAGGCTTATGAATCAGCTATTTCTGGTTACAATCTTCTTTTTAGTGATTATGGTTCGGGAATGGAGAAGTTAAATAGGTCTATTGAGATATGGGAAAAAGCAATAACAGAATCAGAGCCTTCAAATAAAAAAGCAAGAATAAATTCAAAAGTAACAACAGTTACTCGTTTTAATTTAGCAGAGGCATATATTTGGGTGAATAATTATACTAAAGCAGAAGAACAATTAAATAAGATTGTTGCTTTAAAGCCATCTAAAAAAGAGAAGAAAAGAATTGACGAATACAGACTTTTTATTAAAGAACAAAAAATAAAATGGGAAGTTAATCAGTAAATTTCTTTTTATTTTTTCACAAAAACAATAAAGTCAAGGTAATAAACCTTGACTTTGCTGTTTAGAAAGAGCTCTTTTAGTAATACACCTGTTTCCTTTTTTGCAAATTAAGCAGTTTTGCTAAATCTTAATCCACTGATTATTAAAATGTTGTGTTTTTGCAATAGAACTACAACTATCTAATAATTTGGTTATTATGAAGGCAAAAACTTTAGTTACAGTAATGATTGAAAAAATATTTAAAGAAGTCTGAAGTTATAAAAAAACAAGGTTTACCCAACTTTTAACTTTACAAACTTTCAACTTTTAACTCATTTACTCTTCAAATTTATAATCTTTTGTTTCTGCTTGTTTTCGGATTGCTTTAATCATTGCTCCATTTAAGCTGTTATCTTCGCCATTTTCGGCAAGTTTTCTTTTCTCCTCAGCAATAAATACCTTTCTTTTGCTGTCAAGTATTTTTATACTATCCTGTATAGCAGAACGTTCTTCACTTTTTATTGCAATATATTCTTTCTTTTCTTTTTCGTTCATTGTCTTCATCTCTTCTGGTAGTTGTTCTTTTTTTATCTCATTTATATCAAAATCTTCTTCGTCTGTTGCATCTACTAAATCCCAGTTAGAGTTAGAATATACTTTTTTCTTGCTTTTTGATATAGAGCGAGTTACAGAGTTGCTGCTACCAAATGTTTGTGCATTTTCATCTTGTTTTAGTTGTCTTGCTTGCATTTCTTCTCCTTCGGTTCCAAAAGCAATATAAGTGCCATTTAAGTTTTTGTTTAATCCCAAAATTTCGTCGTCGTAAGGAGTTTCTATGTAGGCTGTTTCTTGATTTTGATCAATATTCATATATTCTCCATTGGTGAGTTTTGCTCCGTCTTTCCAATGTAAGCTAATTCCTTCTTCGTAGTCTCCGCAAAATATTGTGTTTACAACTATCCCTCCTTTTGCTGTCTCCGAACAAGATTCTGTATAAAGAACTTTTCCTTGATTAAACTCCTCGTTTCCTGCAATAAAAATAATTTTCAAGTCTTTTCGTGAGTCGCTCCATTGTAGTTCGTCGGTAGCTACTTCAATAACCTGTCCACAATATTCTTCACCGCCATTTGTAGTGAGGGCAAAAAGTTCTTCCGATATTTTGTCTAAGTCGGTTGTAAGATCGCAAACTTTGCGGATATATCCTTTTTTAGAAGGATTGCTATCGTTACCATACTCATACAGAGCAATTTCCAATGTTGGTTGTTCGTTGTCGTATTTTGCTAAAGCGAGTTCGTTTACGATAAGCCAAAGTTGTGATTTTGCTTGGTCAATCAATCCGTCCATACTTCCGCTGGTGTCCAAAAGCAATGCTATTTGTATCTTCCACTCCGTATCTGTTGGACTATTTTCAGATTTTTCACTAAAAAAACTATTACCTGCTCCCATAAATAATACCGTTAAAATAAATGCTAAAATTTGTGTTTTCATGATGTTGGATTGTTAAATTGTTAGATTGTTAAAATTGTTGTATTGTTAAAATTGCTGTATTGTTAAAATTGTTTTATTGTTGAATTGTTAAAATACTATCTTTTTTTAACAATATAGCAATTCAACAATTTAAACAATATACCTATTAGATAACAAAAACTCTAAAATTCCACAAAAAATTGTTTTTATTTTTGAAATAGGTGTGAAATTTTAATTTTGTTGTGATTTTCTCCTTCTTTTTAATAGCTTAATCTGCTCTGACTTAATTCATTGACTTACTGCCTACGTATAAAGATAAATTCACCTCCTTCGTCTCCTGCATTTTGGATTGTTCCGAATTGAGGCTCTGTTTGACTATTATTCATGACGGCTTGGCGGAAACTTGCAAATAACATATCTGCCGAAATATATTTTTCATTGTTATTTTCCAGTTTTTTTACTAAATAATATAGGAACATACTTTTATCTGGCACTTCTTTGAGGTTTCCACTCGTCATTGCTTTTTTGCTTGGCAAATCATATAATTTATTAATAGATGGTTGGGCATCGGCAAAAGCACTTCGGGTTTTAAAAATACTTCCACTAAAACAAGCATCTGCAATTAAAAGTGTGTGTTTTGAATTTATACTCCCCATGTAATCACTTATGCGACTGTTTGCTATCCAGAAAGCAGTGCTGTTTTTTTTCGCATCGGTTGGTAGCCAGTAGCCAAGTTTCTTAGTCTCGTTCCACCAACCATGACCTGCATAAAAGACTAACAGATTGTCGTTTGGAGTTATTTTATCACTCAAATTATCAAAAGCCTCAATCATTTCAACATAAGTTGCATCTTTTAAAAAAGCAACATTTTGAGGTTCAAAGGTATATTGTGTTGTGAGAACGTTATATAATTTTGTAGCATCGTTTATAGGCTCGTCCAAGGAGCTAATCGAATTATCTGTATAATTATTGTTTCCAATTATTAAGGCATAATATTTTCCTGTTTTTAATTGGGTATTATTCGTATTATTATTTACAACTATTTGTTGCTCTTGATTTGAAGTTCTTTCAATAATAAAATTTTTTGTACTTGTATTTTGCTTCAAATCTGTTGCAGTTACAATAAAAGAATTATCTCCAATTGCGAGTAAAACTGTTTTTGAAAAATTACCTTGTGCATCAATATATGCCTCTTCTCCATTTACAAGAACCTCAAAAATGCCACTTGCATCTGTTACTTTTCCTTGAATTGTGATTAGCTTAGTTTGTTTTACTGGTTTTAGTCCACGAGATATATTTGGCTGAGTTATAGTTATTTGAGGAGGCGAATTATCTGTAACAATATTATTTTGTTGCTTTTGTTTTCTTTCAATTGTAAAATTAAAATTACTTGTATTTTTATGTATATCGGTAGCTACAACATTAAAAGAGTTATTGCCAATCGCAAGTAAAACTGTTTTTGAAAAATGTCCTCGTTCGTCAATATATGTGTCTTGTCCGTTTATTAGAACTTCAAAAATACCACTCTCATCGGTTACTATTCCTTTAATTGTTATCTGTTTTTCTTGCGAAATACTTGGACTTATAATTGTTATTTTAGGAGCATTTTTATCTGTATTATTACCAAGTTCTGTTTGTGAAGACACTTCTATATAATCAACTTCTAATTTTGCCCCTTTAACTCCTCCCAGAAAAACACCAATTTTTGAACCTGTATAATTTACACTAACACTTGATATTTTTGTCCCATTAATATAAAAGTTAGTATTACTTCCTTTTTTTTCTATTTTCAGAATATTTTTTTTGAAATTTTTATTAATACTTGAAGAATTACTCCACAAAACCAAAGCCTTTGCTTCGCCATTAATGATTTGATATACTGCATATTCTCTGTCTCTATCAGTGATTAAAAATTTGCAATAATTTTTAGTATCTTTAAAATTCCAAATAAGACCGTTCCCTGTTGCTCCACTTATTAAGGTCATACTACTCTCAATAGTAAAATCGCTATTCTGATTAAATTCTACTGGACATAAAATAGTTTTATTTACTTTACTTTCAACTTTGTCTGTATTAAAAACTTGTAACTTGCTATAACGCATTTCTATGACTTGCCCACTGTTCAAAGAATACCAGTTATTTGAATTATCTATAAAATCTTCGTAAAAAATACTGTTCTGTCCATAAATAGACATACAACTCAATAAAATTAGCCCTAATATTAGATTATATTTTTTCATATTTTTATAAAAATTATTATGTTTTCTTTAAACTGCAAATATACATTTTTTATACAAATAAAGTTCTGAAAATTTCAATACTTAGAACTCTATGGCTAATTTTTTTATAACTTTATTTGACTTTTATTCCTATTTTATTACTTTTGTAGTTAAATTTTTTATTTAGTGTTTTTTGTCAATTTTATTTAATAATTATCTAATATTAAGATGTTTATTGAGGTTTTGATAAAGAATACCATACATTAGTAAAATTACAAAATTAATGATTTCATTAAATAATATACGAGTAGAATTTTCGGGGATAGACCTCTTTAAAAATATAACTTTTGAAATAAAACCAAAAGACAAAATTGGACTTGTAGGCGACAACGGAGCTGGCAAAACAACTATGTTAAAGGTTATTATGAACGAACAAGGTCTCCACGAGGGCAATGTTTCTATCCCAAAAGATGTGAAAATAGGATATTTGCCACAGCATGCAATTTATCCCGAAGGAAAAACGGTTTTGCAAGAAACAATGACGGCTTTCCAAGAGATTAAAAATATTGAAAATGAAATAGAAAATATAAATAATCAAATTTCGGAAAGAACAGACTATGAATCAGATAGTTATTTGAAAATAATAACTCGTTTTACCGAACTTTCCGACAAGCTAAATATGCTGGACAGTGCTACAATTGAAGCACAAGCAGAGCTGACACTCAAAGGGTTAGGTTTTGAACAATCTGATTTTGAACGCCCTACGAGCGAACTTAGCGGAGGTTGGCGAATGAGAATAGAATTGGCTAAAATTATTTTGCGTCGTCCCAATGTTTTTTTACTTGATGAGCCTACTAACCACCTTGATATTGAGTCTATTGAGTGGTTGGAAAATTATCTGAAAAATTATAGCGGAGCAGTTGTTATTATTTCTCACGACCGCAAATTTTTGGATAGCGTTACAACCCGAACTGTAGAAATTTCGCGAGGTAAAATTTATGACTACAAGGCAAATTATACTAAATATAAAGAGCTTCGCAAGGATAGAATGAAACAACAAATTTCGTCTTTTGATAATCAGCAAAAAAAGATTAAAGAAACCGAAGATTTTATAGAACGCTTTAGATATAAAGCAAGTAAGGCAAATCAAGTTCAATCTAGAGTTAAGCAATTAGAGAAGCTTAAAAATATTGATATTGATTTTGATGATAAATCATCTATTCATTTTAGATTTCCTCCAGCTCCACGTGCTGGTTCTATTGTGGTAGAAATGAGAGATTTAAGTAAAAGTTATGACGACAATCTTGTTATAGACGAAATTGACTTTATTTTGGAACGTGGCGAAAAAATTGCATTCGTTGGACGAAATGGTGAAGGAAAATCTACTCTCGCAAAAGTAATTTTGAAAGAACTCGATTACACTGGAAACCTGAAATTTGGACATAATACACAAATTGGTTATTATGCTCAAAATCAAGATGAGACATTGGAAATGCACAAAACCGTTTTTCAAACTCTCGATGATGTTGCGGTGGGAGATATTCGCACAAAATTGAGGTCTATTCTTGGGGCATTTCTATTTGGAAATAAGGATATTGATAAAAAAGTTAGTGTGCTTTCGGGTGGCGAACGAGCGAGATTGGCTCTTGCAAAATTACTTTTGCAACCATATAGCTTATTAGTTCTCGATGAGCCTACTAATCACCTTGATATGAAGTCAAAAGATATTCTAAAAACAGCTTTGTTACAATATGATGGCACAATTATCCTCGTCTCTCACGACCGTGATTTCCTAGACGGACTTACAGAAACTATTTACGAATTTAGAAATAAAAAAGTAAAACAACATAAATGTAGTATTTATGAATTTTTGAAAAAGAAAAAACTTGCTACTTTAAAAGATATTGAGCAAAAGAAAAAATCTGAAATAAAAAAAGTTGAAAATGTTTCTAACACCAAACAAGATTATTTTCAAAAGAAGGAAAAACAACGACAAATTGCTAAAATTGAACGAAAAATAGCCAAATCGGAAGAAAACATAGAGAAATTAGAGCAAAAAATAGAAGAAACTAATGATTTTTTATCAAATCCAGAAAATATTACAGATGAATCGGTTTATCTTGATTATGACAAACTGAAAAAAGAATTAGAAGATGAAATGGCAAATTGGGAAAATTTAAACGAAGAATTATAGCCTGCATTATTCATGAAAACCGTTAAAACGGTTATAATCAATGTTCTAATTTCAATCCACGACTTAGGTCGTGGGCTAATATAAATAGCTAAAAATCAACCGTTTTAACGGTTTTGAAATAAGTTTATGAATAATACAGGGTAAGTGAGATTAGTCAAAACTTAAGATTTAACACATTTCTTTTTTCACAAATATTATGGAAAAAATTATTATAGGAGATAATAAAATCCAAAAGATGCAAACTGATTTAGGTTCAATTATCTGGTCGGAATTTATGCAAAATGATAAAATAGCAAATAAATACTGGGATAGCTTATATACCAATTTTTCAGACTATCAGTTTGCTGTTTTAGATGATGCTAAATTGTTGGGTATTGGAAATTCTATTCCTTTATATTGGAATCAATCAGTAGAAAAATTACCAACAGAAGGATTAGACTGGGCAATGGAAAAAGCAAATGCTGATTTTAAGAAAAAACTTGTTCCAAATACATTAGTTGGAATTCAAATATTGATAAATCCAGAATATCAAGGACATGGTCTTAGCTATAAAATGATTGAAATTATGAAAAAAATAGCTTTTTCCAAAAACATCGATAATATTGCATTGCCAGTTAGACCAACTCTAAAAAGCAAATATCCATTAATATCAATGAATGATTATATTCATTGGAAAAATAAAGATGGACTTCCATTTGATTCATGGATTAGAGTTCATATAAAAGCAGGTGGCAAAATTGTTGGGATTTGTAGTAAATCTATGCAAATTTCAGGAACTATTGCTGAATGGGAAAGTTGGACAAATTTGAAAATTCAAACATCAGGGGAGTATATTGTGGACAAAGCCCTTGCTCCTGTGCGAATGGATATTGAAAAAGATATTGGCAAATACATTGAACCAAATGTTTGGATAGTTTATAGTAAATAAAAAAATAGTTCCATTTCATGGCACTCCTAAAAACCCCAAGTGCCTAACGGCATGTTATACAAAATTATTAAAATACTCATTTACAGGAGTAAACTCAAACTTTAAGAATTTTGAAAGCCGTTATTTTTGAGTTTTTAGGAGTGCCCTTCAAAACTTCAAAACTTGAAAATATCAGCAGTTTCTTATTTAAATACGCTTCCATTTATTTATGGATTGCAACATAGTTCAATAATTAATCAGATTGATTTAAGTATAGATTATCCTTCTGAGTGTGCAAGGAAACTTGTTAATAATGAGGTAGATATAGGCTTAATTCCTATTGCCGTTTTGCCAAAAAATCCGAACTACAATATTATTTCTGATTATTGTATAGGTGCTGATGGTAAGGTAGATAGCGTTTTCCTTTTTAGCGATGTTGAAATTAACGAAATAGAAAAGATATATCTTGATTATCAGTCCAGAACATCAATAAATTTGATGAAAATTTTAGCAGAAAAGCATTGGAAAATTCAGGTAGAATGGTTGAGTGCAAAAGTTGGTTATGAGGCAAAAATATCCCAAAAAACAGCTGGAGTAGTTATTGGAGACAGAACTTTTGCTCTTAAACAAAACTTTAAATACGCCTACGACCTTGCCGAAGAATGGAAAAAGATGACTAACTTACCATTTGTTTTTGCAACTTGGACGGCAAATAAAAATATTGAGCAACAGTTTGTAAATCAATTTAATAAAGCACTTAAATTTGGCTTAGAAAATATTGATAATGTTCTAAAATTTTATAAAAATAAAATATTTGAAGTAAGCAAACATGCTGATATAAAAAGATATTTAACACAAAATATTAGCTATAACTTCACAAAGAAGAAACAAGAAGCATTAAAATCATTTTTATTAAAAAAAAATAGTCTTTTTTGTTTTTAATCAAAAAAATAGTTATCTTTGTTTTAAATATAATATTACAGAATTATGAAAAAAGATTTGTGTCCTAAAACAGAAAAATGCCCAATTTTTATAGGAGGAGTTTTGCAGCGTCCTGAATCTGAGGAAATATACAGAAAACTATATTGTAGAGCAGGCAAGGAAAAATATGGAACATGTAAGAGATATATTGTTTCTAATATGACAGGAAAAAAAAAACCTGTAAACATTATGCCCAACTGTTATAAAACTATTGCTGAGATAGTTGATGAGGTAAAAGATATGAGTTAACTTAAAATCTATTAAAAATGAAAAAGGGAAAAATATTTACAGTATTATTTTTTGGAATAGCTTTATTCCTTGTTCAAAGTTGTGATAAAGAGCCGATTGCTTGTTTTACAGTAACACAACAGGAAATTTTCTATGGAGACACTGTTTATTTTACAAACTGTTCGGTAAATTGCGATATATATGAATGGGATTTTGAAGATGGTGAAGAGTCTTTAGACGAAAATCCTACTTATGTTTTTAATACAGATTGGCCTATGACAAAAGAATTTACTATAACTTTGGGCGCAAAATCTAAATATGGAGTTTTTGATTATGCAACCCAAAAAATTAAAGTTCATCCTATTCATGAGCGTTTTACAGGCACATTTATTGGCACAAAAACTATAGATGGCATAGATGAAGATATTTCTGTTATTATATCAAACAATGGTTTTGAAGAAGATTTAGTTATTACTGGCTTGTTTGCTCGTGATGTTTATGCTACTGCAACTTTCTCTACTAAAATATCAATTGTGAAAAACCATCCAATGCACGAACAACCATTTTCTGGTTCAGGAACTCTAACAAACGATAAGTCATTACACCTTGTTATCATATACACAGATCCCATTAGTTTAGATAGTTTTACTGTAACATTTGTTGGTGAAATGATTTGAGTTATAACATATTGGGGGGCTTTTAGTTGTTGGTAGTTGGTTTTTGGCTTCGCAAGGCGACAAAAAGCCAATATCTTACACACATGACTTGAGGAAGTCTTTAGTATCTTAATCCTGAAACCGTTGAGTCCACTCCGAAAAGTTTCTTTTAGCTAAACTCTGCGTTGGATACAAATTTTAAAATACTCATTTAGAATAAGTAAACTCCGTATCCGCCTTGATTTTGGCAAAAACAGATTTTTTTGGAGTGGACTCAATAATTAAAAATTAAATTTGCATCAATGTTTAGTTTTTTATATAAATTACTTGCAAATGAATAAGTTAGTTTTAATTTACCATTAAGAAATTCGCTTATGCGAGAAGGTGTAGTCTCAAGAATTTCTGCTAAATCTTTTTGTTTTAATTTTCTCTGATACATACGAAACCTCACCATTTCAATAAGACTTGTAGGTTTCATTGAATAGTGTATTTCTTCATAGTCAGCTACAATATTAGATAATTCTGATTATAACGTATTTTGTTGAAAAATATAAATATTCTGTATTGATGTAG
>JAOZQN010000797.1 GCA_029932195.1 Bacteroidales bacterium
ACTTTTGAAGGTCAATTTTAGCATTATGCTTCGTTAAAAAAGATTACCATATAAGGTAATATGCAAATATTTTTTGCCTTGCCTAATACAAAAATAGCCTCTTAAAAAGTGTCGTTTATATATGATTACCTACTTACTTTTAAACAACGTCCTGAAAAATCTATTATTTTTTTGAAAAAATGTTCTTCTATTTCTGAAATATCTTCTCTTTTATCTGGACTAAAAAGAGTTTCATTAATCCATTCTTCTTTTATATTTCGTTGTTCTATACGGCTTTGTAAATGTTTTGAATACTTATAACTATTTTTCATTATTTATTTTTTCAAATAATTTGTTTGATAAATTTATAATATCGTTTTTTCTTGCCAAATTGTTTATCCATTTTTCTGGAATACTGTCTGCTCTGTATAAAAGCCCTGCCAAACCACCAGCAATTGCGGCTGTAGTATCGGTATCTGCTCCGAGATTTACTGCTTCCAAAACTGTTTCGGAATAAGTTTTATTTCGTAACAAACACCACAAACTTGCTTCAATACTATCTATTACGTAGCCTCCAGAATTTACATTATCTCGCTTTAAATCAGCAATATTGTTAAAAATAACTCTGTTAAAATGCTTTTTTTCGTTTTCAAAATCTTTATTTTCATCAAAAAAAGATTTTAAATCAGTTTGCATCTTTTCGTAAGCAATTTCTTTTGTGTTTTTATTTATAATATACTCTGCCACACGTAAATAACACAAGCAAGCAATTGCCGAACGCACATGCCCATGTGTAAGTGCCGAGACTTTCCAAATTACTTCAAATTGTTCTGAAATAGGCTTGCCTTTTATATGAAAAATTAGTGGTAAAATCCTCATTAAAGCACCGTTACCATTTACATATTGGTCGGCAAAATCCCGTAAATCTTCTAATTCCTCAAAATTTTTATTGTAAATAATGTCTTTCAACAAACTTATTGAAATATTTGTAATTTTACCAATATCAAACACCTCATCACAAGCAGTCCAGAGAGCTCTGTCTCGCCAATCTACAAATTTTTGAGCAATATCAGACAAATCCAGTTCTCCGAGCAAACTATCTGCAAGGCAGAATGTTAGAGAACTATCATCGGACCAAGTTCCTGCAGGCAGATTGTAAGTTCCATAGCCAATCATATCTGTGATTGGTTTTTCGTCCAAACCTTCTCGGCTTTTAAATTCCACCGGAACTCCAACAGCATCGGCAATAGCTACGCCAAGCAAGGCATCTTTTACAATATTGCTCATAGTTTTTAGTTTTAAGAAATGGTTACAAAATAAAAAATTGTTATACTAATAAATTATTATATTGCTAATTTTTAACAATATAACAATTTAGGAATAAAATAAGTTTACATATATTTTTCTAACATTTTAACATATTTCTTTTTTGGTCCTGCTCCCACTATTTTATCAATTTGTTTGCCGTCTTTTAAATACAACACTGTTGGGATATTCATTACCATAAATTTTTGTGCAATTCCAGGATTGCTATCAATATCTACTTTACCGATAACCGCCTTGCCATCAAACTCTTCTGCCATTTCTTTTATGTGTGGTCCTATCATTCTGCAAGGGCCACACCATTCTGCCCATAGATCTAATACTACTACTTGGTCTGTTCCAAGAACTAACTCGTCAAAATTTTTTTCGGTGATTTCTAATAATGCCATAATTTTTTATTTTAAATTTATAAAGTTGTAAAATTAAAATTTATATTTGATTTTTATTAAATATTTTAGATTTTTTTTATTCCTACAAAAGTAAAATCATTTATTAATAAAAACAAATGAAAATCATTTTATTTATTAATTTTATTTTTATTCTTGTTTTTTTATAATATTCTATATTTTTGGAATTTCAAAAAAAGTTTACTTTTAAAATAAAAATGATGAGTTTTGCAGGACACGTTTTAGACATGATTAATCGCCAAAAACTTAATGATGCTTTAAAATCAAAAAAGAAAGATAGATTTGATAAAATAAAAGACAGTCAAAATAGTTCTAGCAAGAAACTTTTTGCAATAAAAAAGAAAAATTTATCAGAAAAAGAGCTTTTAGAAATTAAAACGAAATACAAACAACTGCGAAACAAAGAAAAACTAAAAGAAATTATTTTTGTATTGATTATTGTTGTTGTTTTCGGCTCTTTAATATCATTTTTTGCAATAAATTTTCTTTTTTAGTAAAACATTCTAATTATCAAAAAAATAAATACACATAAATCTTATTATGAATAGTTTTTAATTCTACTTTACGAAGTAAAAAAACTCTGATTATAAGTTATTTAAGCACCAAAGGTGCGATAATCAATAACCTTGTCTGCAAGGGCAAGGACTAAAAAATGCAAGGAATTTAAGCACCAAAGGTGCGAAAT
>JAOZQN010000798.1 GCA_029932195.1 Bacteroidales bacterium
ACATTAATAATGAGCTTTAAATAAAGAATTTACAAACTCCGAAACTTCAGTGATTAATTTTTTCATTTGTCTTAAAATTTAATAATTAGTATTAAAATAGAAAGACAAAAGTAAGGCAGGTTGTTTGGTGGTTTGCAGTTTAAGGACTTATTTTGTAGTTTTAGGACTTATTTTGTAGTTTTAGGACGTTTACATGTTGTTTACTTCCTTATTTTGCATTTTTCTTCCATATAGGGTGTTCCTAAATAGTGAAAAATGGTTTTTATTTCGGAATAATCGTATTTTTTTCGTTTATTTTCGTTAATAAATGATATATCTTCTATGTTTTGTATTATTTTTTTCAAAGTTTTTAACGAAATTTTGTAAAAATTTGCAGTTTCGGTTTTATTATATGTTCTTATTGGAACTTTGATTTTACTTTTTTCAGGTTTTTTTTCTAAAATTGCTGGAGTTCCGAGAAATTCAAATATAATTTCTGTTTGTTTTATCGTAACAACTTTTTGATTTTCATAATAACCATATTTCTGTAACGCATTTACAAGCTCTGGATACTCGTTAATCCAACTATTTAACGTCCGAACATCTATATCATAATAATCGGCTATTCCTGATTTTGAAAAAATACCTAAAAAGTTTTGCATATTAATTATTTTAAATTAATTTTGTAAAACTTTTTAGGTAATTTCTGCTATGGCATAGGGGATAATATCTATTTAGTAGCCGTTTTTTAAGCAAAACGGCTTTTTTTTGCTTCTGGTGGAACTTCTACAAGTCTTATGAAATGACCAAACGTGGATAGTGGTTCTGTGCCATTCAGACTGTCGCCACCCAATGCTAACTCATGTGAGCGGATAGGTCGCAGTGCGTATTTTCCATCGTGAAAAGTAAAAAGCAATGTAAAAAATATTTTTTCATCATAATACTCTTCTTCACTTTCTAACTTGATAGCTTCCTTATAATTTATACCATCAGGAAACCTATTATCTAAATTTTCAAATTTAGATAAAAACCTTGCGTAAGTGTTTTCATGGTTAATGACTTTGATATCAACTAATCTACTACCTTTATAAAAATTGTGCATTTTGTTATTTATTATTACTTAATGAATGATATTAAATCTTTGTCGTTCACCTGTGGAACACTCTCTATAAACATTGTAAAATCAATTTGTTTACCTTCAAAATTAAATTTACCAACAAAAACTTCTTTATCTTTTTCCATAGGAAAATCAAATAAATCTACAATTGTAATAGTTGAATTTCTAATTTTGAAAATCACTGTTATTTTTTGTTTCATATTATATAAAATTACGCTTCTAAACTTTATATTAAAGGCAGCTATTAATAATGTCATTGCACAATTCGTCAGGGATTAATGCTCTGCAATAATATCTATTTGGTTTTTCATTTCTAAAGTCTTTTAAATTTGTCCCTAAAATTCGTTTATCTAATCTTCTCGGAATAAATTTAAAATTATTAGTGAACAAATGTGTTGGTTTTTTATAGATTCTACCATAACTTGATTGTGTTAGTTTAATTGTTCTTGGTATATATATTTTATTTTCAAATAAATTCCCCCGGTTAATATACCAATTCAATTTACCTACTGGGTTTTCTATGAAATAGAACATCTCTGGATTTATTTTTAAAAAATAAAAAATAATTTCTAACATTTTGTCTATGTGTAAGAAAGATAACTCTGCTTTCTTTGTTTTTGGCTTCAAACTTTTTGAATTAAAATGCAAATTACCAGATGCGATTGACCAGGTTGCACAATCTGGACTTGCCCAAATAAAGTCAGGGATAAAAGGAACTTTATTTACATCAAAATCAAGTATATCAACTACATAATCAATTCCATTCAACCTATTTATATCTGAAGTAAATGTTTTATGTCCTTTCTTTTTGGCAACAATAGACAGAGATTGTTTTCCTGCAAAAAGTTCTACTATTTTCAATTCTCGTTTCATATTTTTGTTGCAATTTTATCACTAATATATTTTTTTATCTCATCTTTTTGAGTAGGAGTAATTATTTTATCTACAACAAGCTCCTCCATCAACGAAACAATTAATGTTATGTGATATTTCTGTTCTTCTGATAGTTCTGATATTATACTTTCTTTCATAATATTTTTTCTTTGTAAATTCCAGTTTTAATATTGTTATTCCTCATTACCCATGAAAAATCTATTGAAATAATCATTATCAAGTGGATTTACATTGCTTTTTCTTTTTGGCTTTACAAAAACATTAGAACTTTGAAAATAATATTTGCTCTGAACAATAGAACTTCTTTGCCTTGCCGAACGTATCGTATTTTTTATAATTTTATATTTATTACTTAACTGAAGTTTCGGAGTTTATAACATCTTAAATATCAAAAAGTTAAAA
>JAOZQN010000799.1 GCA_029932195.1 Bacteroidales bacterium
GATTACCATATAAGCAATATGCAAATATTTTTTGCCTTGCCTAATACAAAAATAGTCTCTTAAAAAGTGGCGTTTATATATGATTACCTACTTATCGTCTTCTTCTACGTCCTTTTTTGTTAAAATTTTCTATTATTTTAGCCATTTGTGTTTGGTATCCAAGAGCTTTTTCTCTTGCTACTTTGGCAAAATTTTCGCTGTTGTCGGCATGTATTATTGAGCGAGAAGCATTTATTATTAATCCAAAATTTTTATTTAGTCCATATTTACAAACATCTTCTAAGTTGCCACCTTGTGAGCCAACTCCAGGTATTAATAAAAAATGTTCTGGTATTATATGCCTGATTTGTCGCAGTTTATAAGACATTGTTGCTCCTACAACAAACATCATATTTTGTTCTGTTCCCCACCATTTTCCATATCTAATAACTTTTTCAAAAATATAGTCTCTACTTTCAATTTCTTGAATTAATTGAATATCATAAGAGCTTGGGTTTGAAGACAAGCCAATGAGGATTACCCATTTATTTTCGTATTTTAGAAATTCGCTTACAGCATCTTTTCCCAAGTATGGATTTATTGTTATTGCATCAAAATCCATTGTTTCAAAAAAAGCTTTTGCATATTTTGCCGATGTATTTCCAATATCTCCACGTTTTGCGTCTGCGATATTTAAAATATCTGGATACCTACTCTTCAAATATTTAGCTGTTTTTTCCAAACTCAACCAACCTTTGTGTCCAAGAGCTTCGTAAAAAGCAGTATTGGGTTTGTAAGCAATTGCAAGATCGTGAGTTGCATCAATAATTTGCTTATTAAACTCAAACATGGGGTCTTCCTTTTCCAAAAGATGTTTTGGCATTTTATCCATATCTGTATCAAGACCAATACAAAGTAAAGTTTTTTTTCGTTCTATTTGCTTTTTTAAGTCGTTGTATTTCATTTTGATTTACGATTTTTTGATTTACGATTTACGATTTTTTGATTTACGATTTACGATTTTTTGATTTACGATTTTTGATTTACGATTGGTTTACACCTTATGTCATATATTTTCTAATCTTCACCAATCGTAAATCGTAAATCGTAAATCAAAAATCGTAAATCATAAATTTTTATAATCCTGATAATTTTAATTTTTCCATATTCTCAGCAATTTGCAATTTTTCTATTATTTCGCCAATGTCTCCATCAATAATATTACCTAAATTATACATTGTCAGATTTATACGATGGTCTGTAACCCTTCCTTGTGGATAGTTGTAAGTTCGGATTTTAGCAGAGCGGTCTCCCGATGATACCATAGTTTTACGTTTTTGCGAAATTTCGTCCAGATATTTCTGATATTCAAGATTATAAAGTCTTGAACGTAATTCTTTCATTGCCGATTTGTAGTTTTTTAATTGCGATTTTTCGTCCTGGCACTGCACAACGAGTCCAGTTGGGATATGTGTTAGTCTAATTGCTGAATATGTGGTATTTACAGATTGTCCACCTGGTCCAGATGCACAGAAGGTGTCTTTTCTGACTTCATCAGCTTTTATTTCAATATCCACCTCTTCTGCCTCTGGAAGCACTGCTACTGAGGCTGCTGATGTGTGGACACGTCCTTGCGTTTCTGTTTTTGGCACTCGTTGAACCCTATGCACTCCTGATTCGTATTTCAAAATTCCATAAACTCCATTTCCAGATACGTTTAACACTATTTCTTTGTAACCTCCCGACGATGACTCTGTAAATCTGCTTAACTCTATTTTCCATTTCATTGATTCGCAATACTTTACATACATTCGGTATAAATCTCCTGCAAAAATTCCTGCTTCATCTCCTCCTGTTCCTGCTCTAATTTCAAGGATTGCATTTTTATCATCTTCTGGGTCTTTTGGGAGTAATAGTAATTTTATTTCGTCTTCAATACTTTTTTCTTCTTTTTCCAAATCGTCCAACTCTTCTTTTGCCATTTCCCGCATTTCATCGTCTTTTTCTTCTACAAGCATTTCTTTTGAAGTTGTTATATTACTCACAACATCGGTATATTTATCAAAAGCGATTATAAGTGGGCTTAAATCTTTGTATTCTTTATTTAGTTTTACGTATCGTTTTTGGTTTGCTATAATATCGGGACTTGAAATTAACGATTCAATATCTTTAAATCGTTGTTTTACTTCTTCTATTTTGTCTATTATTAAGCTATTAGCCATTTTTATTTTTATTTGTAAATAGTTAAAAGTTTTAAAGTTAATCTATTATAAATTTAGATTATTAAATAACTTTTATTTTACTACTTATTCGGTTATTATTATTTTTGCTATTGATATTTTAGTCGTTAGGTATTAATTATTGAGTCCACTCCGACAAGTGTATTTTTGCCAAAATCAAGGCGGATACCAA
>JAOZQN010000800.1 GCA_029932195.1 Bacteroidales bacterium
CCGATATGGTTCATTGCGAAATCAATTAAAACATTCACATATTAAAAATAAAATTTATGAAAAGGATAGGAATATTATTTACAATTATTTTTATTGCAGGAAGTATATTTGCCCAGAGAGATTTAACAGTAGGAGGCATAAACCAAAAACGCCTTGCCCTTGTTATAGGAAATGCAAACTACCAACACGGCGGCACGTTGCGTAATCCAGTAAATGATGCCGATTTACTGGTAAAAACATTAGAAGACTTAAATTTTACAGTAATAAAAAAGACAGATGCAACACTGCGGGAAATGCAACTTGCTACTGCCGATTTTACAAATAAGATTAAAGATTATGAAGTTGCCTTGTTCTTTTATGCTGGACACGGAATACAAGTCGATGGCGAAAATTATTTGATACCCGTTGATGCCAAGTTAGATGACAGAACAATGGCTAAATTCGATGCTTTTAATATTTCGTTTGTAAACGATGCCTTTATGCAAAACAGCAAGAACATAAATATTATGATACTTGATGCTTGCCGTAACGACCCCTTCCGCAGTTGGAGTAGAGGAGGCGAAAGAGGATTTAAAAAAATTGACAATTCTGCAAGTGGAACAATAATAGCATTTGCGACACAAGCCGGCTCAACAGCAAGCGACGGCAGCGGTTCAAACGGACTTTACACAACGCATCTTGTAAAACAGATGAAAATAAACCAAGACATTGAAGACGTATTTAAAAACACAAGAATTGCTGTAAACAGTGCCAGCAAGGGAAAACAAGTGCCACAAGATTGGAGTTCACTTATGGGCGATTTTTATTTTACAACAGTAACTGACGGAAACCAAAATAACAATAATACAACACCCAACAAACCTGTATTTAATCCGGGAAAAACAGTTTACGGCAAAATTTCGTTTGACACAAAAATAGCAGGAGATTTATATCTTGATAACAATAAACTCGTATATGTAAACGCAAACACCAATAATAATAATTTAGAAAAAATAACAGTAGGAAATCATAAAATAAAAATAGGAGATACCGAAAAAACAATTAAAGTTAATGAAAACCAAACAACTTACTTAAAATTTGATTTACCAACTCTATTTATTGACCAAAGAGACGGCAAAACATATAAAATTGTTTATATAGGCTCACAAGTTTGGATGGCAGAAAATCTTGCGTATAAAGCAAATAGTGGTTGTTGGGCTTATGATAATGATGAAAGCAATGTTAAATACGGATATTTTTATAATTGGGAAACAGCAAAAAATGTTTGCCCAAATGGTTGGTATTTACCATCAGAAGAAGAATTTGAAGTATTATTGGAAAATACAGGCAACAACGAAAGCGAAAGATATTCTGAATTAATTATAGATGGTAATAGCGGATTTTCTGCATTTTTAACAGGATGGGGATATAATAATAATTTCAATGGGAAAGGAGTTTATTCTTCTTTTTGGTCTGCTTCTCGAAATAAAGAAGACGGTGCCATTAGCTTATCTATAAGTAAAGATAATACAAATAATACAGTTAATATAGTAAATCTTTGGAGTAGAAGTGCACACTTTTCAGTTCGCTGTATTAAAGGTGATGAAAATGAAAAAGCATCTCAATTTATTGACCAAAGAGACGGAAAAATATATAAAATTGTTTATATAGGAAACCAAGTATGGATGGCAGAAAACCTTGCATACAAGCCAAGTAGTGGAACTTATTGGGCTTATGATAACGCTCAAAGCAATGTAAGCAAATACGGCTATTTATACAATTTTGAAACTGCAAATAATGTTTGCCCAAGTGGTTGGCACTTGCCAAGCGATTACGAGTGGCAAGAATTAGAAATGTATCTTGGTATGCAAGAAAGTGATATTGGTATCCCTGGAAATAGAGGAACAGACGAAGGACAAAAGCTAAAAGCAAATTATGACTGGAAAAATAACGGTAATGGAACTAACGAATATGGTTTTACCGCGCTTCCATCAGGTTATCGTAGCAACCATAACGATGATTTCGTTGAGATTGGTAATGGTGTTGCCTTTTGGTCGGATACCAAATTTAGTACAATATCGTGGAGCCGGGCACTTCTCTCCGACAACAGCGGTGTAGTTCGAGTTTTCAGCAATCCAAATTCTGGATTGTCAGTTAGATGTGTTCAGGACTATTGACAGTTATACAAAAAAATCAATTAAAATGAAACACTTACGATTAAGACTTAAATACACCAGACAATGATTATAAGTTTCACAAAAAATCATTTAGGGATAAGCTGAAAATGAATGTTTTGCAAAATTATAAACAAATGAAAAAAAAACTAAATTTTGGACATTTCTATTTTAAAAAGATACTGATTATAACGTATTTTGTTGAAATTTGTATAAGTCTCTAAATTTCATACC
>JAOZQN010000200.1 GCA_029932195.1 Bacteroidales bacterium
AACTTGAAATAAATAAAACATAGTTAATAACTTTTATGCCAATTTAGGATACAACCCTGTTTACTGGATAAAAGAAGGTTATATTTCTGAAAATTATAAAGATACGAAAAAATATAAAACAACAGAGCAAAATAATTCTACTTTAATAGAAATAAAAGCCGACAGACAACCAATAGCCATTTACATAAAAGAAAAACCATTTAGTAACCATCAAATTAAATTAGAAAAAGGAGACCGACTATACCTTGCCACAGATGGCTATGCAGACCAATTTGGTAGTAAAAACAAAAGGAAATTTATGTCTAAAAATCTAAAAGAAACATTGTTGGAAATAAAAGACAATCCAATGGAAGCACAACAAAAAATACTAAACGAAAAAATTGAAATTTGGAAAAAAGGCTGTCAACAATTAGATGATATTTTGATGGTTGGAATAAAAATATAAAATAATGGGAGAGTTTAGCTTTTAGCAGTTGGCTTTTGGCTTCGCAAAGCGAAAAAGATTAGAGTGTGTATACTAAAAAAGGTTTATTTGTTTATTAGGTTGTATATTAATTGATTACAAAATGCAAAAAGTAAAGATTTTAACCTAATTCAGTATAACATCTCATGGAGCTATTGCTATTGGCTTATTTTTTATCGCTTTGCGAAGCTAAAAGCCAACTACCAAAAGCCCCCAATATGTTACACACTCAAATGATTTTCATTTAAAATTACTATTAGTTTTTGGCTATTGCCTTTTAGTAAAAAAAAAAATCACTTAAAAATATATTTGTTTTTTCAGCAAATAGCTAACAGCCAAAATCTAATACAAAATATAAATTTCAATTTTTAAGTAAAAGTAATTGAACAAATAAAAACGACACTTTTTATATTCTGAATAACAAGCGTCCGCAAAATTATTCATTATTAATTGTTCATTATTCATTACTTAACAACATTTTATAAAAAAATATGCCAGAAAAAAATATAACATTAGAATCAATAAATCCCACAGCTTTTTTTGGGGTAAATGATAGCAATATTGAAAAAATAAGAAGTTTTTTTCCTAAAATTAAGGTTGTTGCAAGAGGAAATACAATTAAAATTTTTGGAGACGACAGCGAAATAGCTCGTTTTGAAGCAAAATTAAAACAAATAACCGATTTTTATAGTCGTTATAACAGACTCTCAAATAGTGATGTTGAAAATATTTTAAAACAAAAATCAGACGATTTAAAAACTGATTTTTTACAGAATAATGACTCTGCAATTGTGTATAGCACAAGCGGTAAGCCAATAAAAGCAAGAACACCAAACCAACGAAAAATAGTAAAACAATTCGTAAAGAATGACCTTGTTTTTGCAATAGGACCAGCTGGAACAGGAAAAACATTTATAGCAATTGCTTTGGCTGTTAAAATGTTAAAAAACAGAGAGGTTAGGCGAATAATTTTGAGCCGTCCTGCTGTTGAGGCGGGCGAAAAACTCGGTTTCCTACCAGGCGACCTCAAGGACAAGTTAGACCCGTATATGCAAGCACTTTACGATGCACTTTATGACATGATTCCTGCCAGCAAATTGGACAGCTATTTTGAAGACCGAGTTATTCAGATTGCTCCACTCGCATACATGCGTGGACGCACTCTAAACGACGCAGTTGTGATACTAGACGAAGCTCAAAATGCAACTATCAATCAGCTAAAAATGTTTTTGACAAGAATGGGCAAAAATTCTAAATTTATTGTAACAGGAGATATTACTCAAATAGATATTCCGAACAAAAGCAGGTCGGGATTAATTCATGCTTATAATAAATTAAACAATATTGAAGGAATTTCTTTTGTGCAATTTGGCATAGAAGACGTTGTGAGACACCCGATTGTGAAAGAAATTATAAAACGTTATGACTAAATATATCTACGATTTACAATTTACGATTTACGATTGGCTATCGCTACGAGTAAAATTATTTTTATTTTTGTGCCTTATTTTTATATCTTTAAATGGTTATTCCCAAACAGATACAAATTTAATTTTTATAAAAGGAGGGAGTTTTAAAATGGGAAATAATAATTCCCAAATTGATGAAAAACCAAAACATAAAGTAAAGATAAATGACTTTTACATAAGTAAATACGAAATTACAAATAACGAATATGCTGTTTTTTTAAATGAAAAAGGTAATCAAATAGAAGCAAATAGTATTTGGATATTTTTAGATGGAAATTGGCGAGACGAAAAATGTAGAATTTATCAAAAAGATTCTACCTTTTTTGTAGAAAAAGGCTACGAAAACTACCCGGTTTGTTTTGTAAGTTGGTATGGTGCAAATGCTTACTGCCAGTGGCGAGGAGGTAGGCTGCCTACAGAAGCAGAATGGGAGTATGTAGCAAATAGCCAAAAAAAACTGCAAGAAAAAATAAATGAAATAGCTATTTATAAAGAAAATTCGGGAGCAAAAATAAATAAAGTTGGGACTAAAAAACCAAATATTTTAGGTGTTTACGATATTTATGGAAATATGTCGGAATGGTGTAGCGACTGGTATTCAACAGATTACTACAAGGAATCACCACGAAAAAATCCCAAAGGAGCAGGAATTGGACAAATGAAAGTCAAGCGAGGTGGTTCGTGGTATTGCAACAGCAAAAATATTTCGCCAACCAACAGAAAAGCCTCAAACCCAAATAAAAATAATGTAACAATAGGATTTAGAATAGCAGTTATCAGTGAACAGTAAACAGTAAACAGTTATCAATGAACAGTAAACAGTAAACAGTTATCAAATATTTGTCGGTAAGTTGTTGTTGTTTAGAGTATTGGATTGCTGTTTGCTGTTTGCCGTTAACTGTTTACTGCTAACTGTTTACTGCTAACTGTTTACTGTTCATTGATAACTGTTTACTGATAATTGATAACTGAAAAGATGTTGAGTAAGAATAAAATAAAACAAATTAACCTTCTTAAAAAGAAGAAATATAGGCTAAAATATGGTAGTTTTTTTGCTGAAGGCAAAAAAATTGTTGCAGAATTACTGGATTCTAATATAAAAATAGAATATATAGTTGCAACAGAAAATTGGCTACAAAACAATGATTTACAAAACAAAGAATTTGAAATTATTGTAGTAAACGATAACGAGCTAAAAAAAATTAGCTCACTCACAACAGCCCAAGAGGTTTTAGCAGTTGGCAAAATACCTGAACCTATTTTTAATAAGAATGAAATTTCAGAAAATTTATCAATAATTTTAGATCACATTCAAGACCCAGGAAACCTTGGAACAATTATAAGATTAGCTGATTGGTTTGGAATAAAAAATATTTTTTGCTCACAAAACACAGTAGATTTATACAACCCAAAAGTTATTCAGGCAAGTATGGGAGCTATTTTTAGAGTAAATACTCATTATTTAGATATTGAAAAACTTATTACAGAGTTTAGCCAATTTTCTGATTTTGAGATTTTTGGAACGTTTTTAGAAGGTGAAAATATTTACACAAAAAACTTATCCAACAAAGGATTTATCGTTATGGGCAACGAGGCAAATGGTATAAGTCAGAAATTATTACACCTTATTAATAGTAAGATTCATATTCCTAATTTTAGCACAAATCCTGAAAAAACTGAGTCCCTAAATGTTGCAATTGCAACGGCAATAGTTTGCTCCGAGTTCAAGAAACGAAAAATTCAGGAACAATAGCACTCTTGCAAGTGTGCAAAATAAAGAGGGTAGAAATTGACCAATCAGAATTAGCAATAAAAGAAAAAATGGCGTTTTTCACGAGTGTCAAGTTTCATAGCCTCTTTGTTAACTAAGATAAACCCTCATTATATCTTTGGCAATATTTTCGCCTCTAAATTTTTGCACAAAAGCATAACTTTCTTCTATAATATTGTTTTTTAGAGTTTTATTTTCTAATACTTTTTTTATCATTTCAGAAATTTGCTCAATATTGTATGGCTCTACGTAAAGTGATTTTTTGCCACCAGCTTCGGGAAGGCTACTAATATTTGATGTTATTACAGGAACTTTGGAATTTATGGCTTCAATAATAGGAATACCAAAGCCCTCAAAAATAGATGGATACACAAACAAAGAAGACATCTGATAAATTGCTGGCAAATCTAGAAAATCTACATTATCGATAAATATTATTTGGCTGGTTAAATTATTTTTGACAATAAAACTGTCTATTTCTTGCTGATAACTGGTTTTTCGTCCAACGACCACCAAAGGCATTTTTATATTTCCCAATTTTAAAGCTTTTATTACCGACAAAATATTCTTGCGTCGCTCAACAGTTCCCACATTTAAAATATATTGCAAAGGCAAATTATATTTTTTTTGCACAGCCACTTTTTTTTCATTATTGCACACTTTATAATATATTGGGTCGCAAGATTGATATACTACTTCTATTTTTTCGTGATTTATTTTATAAAATTGTATAATATCTTGTTTTGTTTGTTGGCTTATTGCTATTATTTTATCAGCTTTTTGGCAAGCAAACTTAAATTTTTTGTTATAAATAAATCTATCAGTAGGTTTATAGAGTTCGGGAAAACGCAAAAAAATAAGGTCGTGGATTGTAACAATAGTTTTGGTTGTCTGCGAATTTATTCCTTTCGGAATTTCATTGCTCAAGCCGTGATAAATATCAAGTTTGTATTTTTCAATATCTTTACTTATAAAAAAACTTCTCCACAAGGAGGGTATTTTTTTTCCAATAAAACCATTTGCCAAAATAATATTAGCATCAGTTTTACCTTCAAAATCAAAAGAGTTATTTTCTTTTGGTGAAAATAAAAAATATTTATTTTCGGGATAAAATTTATTTAGATATTGAAAAATATTACGACTATAATTTCCAAGACCCGTTCTGTTATAAAATGCTCTTTTGGCATCAAAACCTATATTCATTTGATTGTTGTTTTACAGTATTTTACGGAGATTACTTAATTTAAACATGTAATATATTGACGAGTGTTGCAGTAAACAGTTAGCAGTAAACAGTTAGCAGTAAACAGTAAACAGTAAGTTATCAAATATTTGTCGGTAAGTTGTCGGTAAGTTGTTGTTTAGGTATTGGATTGCTGTTTGCCGTTTACTGATAACTGTTTACTGATAACCGATAACTGTTATTCCTGTCATACACTCAAATTATTGTGTAGAATACAAATTTACTTGCTTTTTTTATAATTCAAAATTTTTCAATAATTTTTATTGAAAAAATTATATCTTTGCAAAATATTGTGAAACAAGACATAATTTTATTATATTTAGTCTTACTTTTACCGTAGCTAAATAAAAACGAACTTAATAACAATAAAAAGAATGATTAGAAATTTTTTTATAGGTTTACCGTCAGGAATGAAATTAATTTTATCAATCATAATTGTAATATTATTTTTCTTATCTGTATTTTTTGTAAGTCTTCTTGCTGCAATTCCTATATTTGGCATAGGAATAGACGAACTTGCCACTGCTATGAGCATAGATGGTAATATTGATTTTTTGAGATATATGCAAATAATGCAGTTTTTCTCACTTTTTATAATTCCTTCATTTATTGTTGCTTATATCTTTTCTAAAAAGCCAATAAAATTTTTAAGTTTAGATATTTCACCAAAACTTATCTATGCAGGGCTTGCTATTGTATTAATAATAACTGCCTTACCTCTAATAAATTTCCTTTCTGAAATAAATTCACAAATGCAACTTCCTGAATTTATGAGTGGCATAGAGGCATGGATGCGAGCCTCGGAAGACAATACTGGTGTTTTGATAAAAAAACTACTAACAGTAAATACTTTTGGTGGCTTAATGCTCAATATTTTTATGATAGCAGTTTTGCCAGCAATTGGCGAAGAACTACTTTTTAGAGGAATAATACAAAAATACTTAACTCTAATTTTTAAAAATGCACATGTTGGAATAATCGTTGCAGCCTTCCTTTTTAGTGCTTTTCACATGCAGTTTTATGGATTTATTCCACGAATGTTGCTGGGTATGTTACTTGGATATATGTTACTATGGTCTAAATCTTTATGGGTGCCAATAATTGCACATTTCACCAATAATGCTATTGCTGTTGTAACATACTACTACATTTCCAAAGGAGCAATAAATGAAGACGTAGAAACTTTTGGTTCAGACGGACAGGCAACTATTTTTGCACTAATAAGTTTTGCACTGGTAGGAACTGTTGTTTATATTTTCCACAAACTAAAAAAAGATAAATATAGTGAAATTTGAATATTTAATAAGTAGTGGATTTTTTGTTGAAGTGTATATGAAGAGTTTGCAAAGATTGAATTTGTTTTTTTTCCAGATCAAAACAGGAAGAACAAAAAAAGCCAAACAAAAATTAATTTGTTTGGCTTTTTGTTCAAAAAGATTACATTTTTTAGCGTAATTTTTATTTAATAAGTTCAAATTTCCAAGAACCATTTATTTTATTTCCATTTTTTGACTTCATTTCAACGATATAGTCAACTCCACATTTTCCATCACATATTATATCAAAAGTTGTATGATATTCTCCTGTTTCTTCAATAAAAGTATTTCCAATTATTTGTTCTTTTGAATTTTTAACGTTTATTCACCTGTAAATACTTGCACCGAAAACCCACTATTTCTCAGGTAAATGTTAGTTTTTTATTTAATCATTCGTTTATGTGTAAATTGTTGTAGAATATAGTAATACTGTCATATTCTCATTCCAAATTTCAATTTGATAAGATAGTCCTAAAACAATATTTTCAATCGTTGTGGAAATATTATAATAACACTGGCAATTTGCCACTCCGTCAGCATTGTCTACTTCTTTTAATATTATTTTATTATCACTATTGATTACCATCTCAAAAGACATATCTGCGGCACAATGTTCCTGTAAGTTTTTATGTACAATTTCAATGGTTTTGCCAATAATCGAATATTCAAAATATCCTCCATCATAAGTAGATTTAAAAGATGATTTTTTATTTAAGCATCCACTGTTTATTGTAGTATTTAACTTTAAATTTTCTGGGAATTTTGGTTCTTCTTTATTACATGAAATAATTGATAATAATATCAAAATAAAGGATAGCTTAGTGATTTTTTTCATATTAAAAATTTTAATTTGTTGTTATTTTAAGATTATTATAAATGTAATTTTTTGCAATTTTACGCCGAAGCAGTCAATAAAACTAATTTTTTTCAATATTTGTCTGCTTGTTTTAAGACTGAAATTTAATTTTTGTTTTATTAGATTATCCATAATGTATCTGTATTATATCCATAAAAGTTTTCACAAACATATCAAATATCCATAAAATATCCAAAAAATGTTTTTAAATTAAGTTTTTATTTTCCCATTACTGATTTTTACAACTTCATAAAAGTATTTGATTGATATGTTTTGTTGTCTGAGTAGAACCAAGTTTTGTTTTTTTTAACAGTCTGATTTGCAGGCAGGTTTAAAAAAACACTATAAATAAACTATAAGTCCATGTTTTTCTTTATTTCTATAAAAATACTATTTGATTTTGTGAGCTTTAATTATGAGTCCCCTCCGACAAGCATCTTTTTGCCAAACTCGGCGTTGGATACAAATTTTAAAATCCTCATTTACAACGAGTAAACTCCGGTTATAAAATTGATATCCGCCTTGATTTTGGCAAAAATACACTTGTCGGAGTTGGACTCAATTATAAATTATTCTTACAGCTCCATGGAATTCGTTTTTCAATGTTTCTTTAATCCATTCTTTAACATCGTTGTGATTAACAATTCTATGAGCACTATTATAAGCCCATAAATCATATCCTAACGAATTTATTTTTGAGTGAGTCCACAAATCGGCACAGAAATGGCAAGACACTAAATCAAAAATACAAAACTGTTGTCCTTCTTTACTGTAAGCACTGCAAATCAACAACATACCTTCAATATCAGTATCTACTCTTACTACAATTTTCTCCTCTTTTTCTCTTTTCATATTGTTGTTAGTTTAGATGTTAATTATGTTATTTATTTTGTTTTAAATATAAGAAAAAAAAAAGAAAATGCAAGTAAAAGTTTATTTTTTTTTTAAACCCTTTCATCAATATAAAAAAAGTTCATGGAACTATCGTATAAATTTAAAATTTTTCGGGAATTGTGTGGAATGTGGAAAGCGTTTTATATACTAAATTGCTGTTATAATTGTGATTTTTAAAATGAATTATTTTTGTTTGTTTTTACTCATAAAACTCTTGCATAACCTGTGTTATGGAAAAATTTTATGAGAGAAAACAGGCGAAAAAGAAACTGTTTAAATTCATAATTATAACAGCAATTCAGGATAAGTGCCAGAGGGGATAAATTAAGCTGTGATACACGTTGCCAACAAAGAATAACAAGACGAAATAAAACATTAAAGCCTTATTTAATAACAAACCAAACCACAATAAGCAAAAATGATTTAAGCAAATTCCAATTTGACAAAGGAACAGTTACATTATTGGACGGTATAAAAACTATTTAAGCCAGTCCCAGAAGCACTTGCAAGAAAAAAAGCCAAACAAAAATTAATTTGTTTGGCTGTTTTTATTTTAAATAGCTACGGAGAACTATTTTGCTTAACAGATACAGCTATGGAGATAAGTTTTAGAATGCTAAGCATCTCAAAAACTAATTACAAAGCCATTCCTATGCATTTATATTAAATCAACTAAACTCATATCATTATTACGTTCTTCTTTAAGTTCAAGTTTTAAATTCCTAATAACTGTTTTAACTTTTTGAATATAGCTTCGCAATTCTGTGTAAAATCCCATACCCTCAATTACCGTTTCAAACTCGGCATTTTTAAGTTCTTCACTAAACACAATTCTATATTCTAAATAATTTTTGTTTTTCTTACTTGGAGTAATATTCGTTCTTGGAGTAATATTGTTTCTTATATAATTTAAAGCATAATGATTTCTATTTTCAAATATTTCTCTTTCTATGAATCTAAAAATTAGAGGAATGAAATCTAATTTTAAGTATTCCAATATTGTAGCAAATTCATTATTAGGAATCCTTATGGATAGCATTTTACGAACACCCTCTGTACCAAGCAGAACCTTAATGTTTATAGGGATAATTTCTAAGAAAGCATTTGTAAATTCAAAATTATCTCTAATATTTATTTTAGAAAGAAATTCTTCAATTTTAGGAATTATAAAACTTTCAGAAAAGAAAGTCTTGTCTAATTCAAAGCATAATTGCCACAAATTAAATTGATTATCAAAACTTTTTCTAGTTGAATTTGAAAGTTTATTAAGATAAACTTGCTTTTTATATTCAATAGATAGACCTTGAATAAATAAAGCTGTGAAATATTCTTGCATTGAACGATGATGAAATTTGTATTCAAGTCCATCTTTGACAATTATTGACAACGCAACACGCAAATCTGTTATTAAATCCTTACTATCAAAACTTAACTTTGACTGTTTATCTTTTATTTGTTTAAATTTATTTTTTAAATAAGACTCTTCAAACATAAACCTTCCTTCAAAATATGATAAAAAACAAAAACGTTTTAACAAATATTCAAAATCATCTTGCTTTAAATTTGTGATTTTTTCCCTTTGAAATCCATTTTTGGAAGTTCCATCATGTCTTTGATAGAGAGTGTTAAAAACATTTTCATAAAAACGACTTTTCCGCTTAGGTAGTTCTGGATAGTTTTCAAAATTTAAAATAAACATTGAAAGTAAAAGAGGGTTGGTTAAGTAATGAATATAGTTGTTGTTTTCTGGATGTCGTATCGTTTCAATCACACGTTCAGTAAATTCACTATTCCCATGTTTTTGTTTTTCAACAAATTCTACAATCTCATGTTTTTTTAATGGCATTACTTCCGAGTTTTCAAATCTCTTCAATGATTCAATATTTGTTCCTGGTCGTGAAGTTATTATAAATTTATTTTCACTGTATGCGTCAATAAATACTTCTATCTGATCAGCAATATTAACTTTACAATCAAAAAACAATTCATCAAAACCATCAAACATGAAAACAATTTTACCCAGTAGTAAAAATTCATGTAGTGACTCATCTGTGTGATTAAATTCATTGTAAAAAATATCAGTACATATATATTCAAATAAAGTTCCCGAAAAATTATTCAGTTTTCTTAACTCAATAACTATTGGGATACCAGAATGAGTTGATAACGTACTCAGAAAAAGGTGATTTATTAATGTGCTTTTACCACTACCAGCGACACCAAATATTGTAACATATTCATATGATGTTAATAAGTCATTTATACTCTTCAACTTAATTCTATTTCCTCTAATTCTTAATGATACAGGATAATACACGTCATAAAACTGTTGTTTATCCCTATATAAGAACGTTTTAATTTCAGAATATTTTTTTTTCTGAGAGTCTAAATATCTTGGTATAATACCAGCAGTTCTCATTTTGACTGTAAGTATGTTAAAATCAGGATAAAAAAAA
>JAOZQN010000801.1 GCA_029932195.1 Bacteroidales bacterium
CCTGCACGAGGCAAATATGAATTTGATTTTTTGAAATCCGAAAACCTAATTCACTAGAGTATAATAAATTAGCGAGTTAAAATATTGTGTCTATTCGACTGCACAACATAAAAATCCTGTAATTATTATTGAAAATAAGATTGTTTTTTTCATGTTTTTATATTTTGGAAATTATGAGTTTTTAGTTTTTATCTAATTTTAATTCTTCTTCTAATTCGTAAAATTCTTTTTCTTTTTCTATTTTTTCAATTAATTCTTTTTCTGTTGGAAAATAAAATTGATATTTTGATGCAAATATCTGTTCGCTATCCTTTAATAATGAATATTTTACTGTTGTTTCATTTTTCTCTGCACAAAGAATTAGACCAATTGTAGGATTGTCGTCTTGCTGTCTAATTTTCTCTTCGTATAATCTAACATAACTATCTATTTGTCCAATATCCTGAAATGTTAATTTGCCTATTTTCAAATCAATAAGAACAAAACATTTTAGCAAATAGTTATAAAAAACTAAATCAATAAAATAGTGGTCGTTTTTGTGGCTAATTCGTTGTTGTCTTGCGACAAAAGAGAAACCTTTTCCGAGTTCAAGCAGAAAATCTTGCAATTTATCTATCAATACTTGTTCTAAATCGGTTTCGTAAATATCTGTATTTGATTTAAAACCAGTAAATTCTAAAACCAACGGGTCTTTTATTATATCTTTGGGAGTGTTTATTGTTATTCCCAAATTTGCCATTTTTAAAATCTCTTCTTCGTTTTTGCTTGATGTAATTCGTGTAAACAATTCTGAATTTATTTGTCTTTCTAATTGTCTTGTAGTCCAATTGCTGTTTGCGGCTTCATTCATATAAAAATTTCTTTTTATCTTATCCTTCACTTTTAGCAATAATCGGTAGTGTGTCCACGATAATTCTTGACGTAAGACAGATTGCAAATAATGTTCTTTTATATTGGTGTCTAACACCTTATCCAATTCGCCACGCACTGCGTGACTTATTGAGAACAATAAATAAAACTTTCGCATATATTTAAGATTTGCCATATTAAAACCTCTTCCATATTCTTTTGATAGTTGTTTGGAAAGTTCTTTTATTAATGATTTTCCATATTCTGCTCTATTTTTACCGTTTTGTTCTTCTTCTACAATTGTGCGTCCTATTTCCCAGTAAGCAATTATCATTGAGAAGTTTATAGCTTTATAAGCATAATTTCTTGCCTGTTCAATAATTTGCTTAATATCGCTAACAATAATATTTTTGAGTTCGTTTTTTTTCATCTTTTTATAATTATTTATCAATTTCGGTAACGTGCTTACGATAGTTCTTGAAATAAAACAGATTACAAATAATGTTTTTTTTATGTAATAGCAACAACACCTCCTTTGGTGTATTTTCGTATATTTGTATTTTTGTCAAGCAACAAAGGGTCTTCTACAACTCGGAGTAGAAGTAATTGACCTTTTTTCTTGTAATTTAAAGATTGAAAACTTTTTATTGGTCTTATTATAGCATATTTTAGAGATTTATCCTCTTCAAATTCTACAAATGTCCATATTTTATCATCAGAAAATTTAATTCTTCTAATAATTTTAGCCTTGTTCGGAAAATATTCTTGCAAAAAGCTATCTTGTTTTACAGCTTTTAAAGAAATTTTCTCTCCAAAAGATAATGATACTGAAAGTAATTTAACTAAAAAAATAAAGATAAAACTAACTGGATTAATTCCAACATTAAAAATTAAACCTGAGTGAGTTTTTATCGTAAACCCTAGATTTAATCCCCATATCTGACTAAAATCTATAATTGGTTTTAAATATGTAGTATCTCCTACTTGAACGACTAAAGTTATAATAACTAATTGTAGTATTGCCCATATTTTAATTAAAATAAGAGATGTTTTTTTATAATAAAAATATACTCCTCCTGCAATAATTCCCATTATTGACAACAAAACATTTAAAGTAAAGAAATTTTCAATAACTAAATCTATTCTCCTTGTTACTTGATAGAGTCTTGTTTCTACGTGTATGTCACTAATTGTGAGTCCAAGTATTATTTGGATATTTATAATTGAAACAATAATTACAAATATTGGAATTAATTTTTCATACTTTAACCTTTCTTTTATTATATACATTTACTGATTAGTTAATTTATCCAAATTATTATTTTTTCGTTTAACAAGTTCATAAGCGAGTTAAGATATTGTGCTTCTGCGTTTAAGTATTGATTTTAAAGATTGTTTTGGTTTCTTAAAATTACTCTACAAATTATTTTTGTATAAATATTATTATTTCATTTGAGTGTGTAACATATTGGGGGAATTTAGCTTTTAGCAGTTGGCTTTTGGCGATTGGCTTCGCAAAGCGAAAAAGATTA
>JAOZQN010000802.1 GCA_029932195.1 Bacteroidales bacterium
GAAATTTTATTGTAACAGGATTTTTCAAAAAAACTCTAAAAGTAGAAAATAGAACTCTGACAGCCAAGAGTTACATTGATAATTTTATTCTAAAATATTCGGCAGATGGAGAACTTGTAAATATAATACAAATTGAAGGAAAATTTAATACGCACAAAACTTTTGTAGCAACAGACCTGCATAATAATTTTTATTATGCAGGTTCTTTTTGTAAAAGCCTAAAAATAAACGATTTTAATGCGAATGCAGGTTATGAGTCAGATATTTTTATTGCAAAATATAATTCCGAAGGAGAATTTATAAAAGCTATAAATTTAAAAGGAAATGGTGAAGACATCTTGAATGATATAAAAATTGATAACAACGAGAATATTATTATAACAGGTTCTTTTATAGATGATTTAAGTTTTACTAATACAACCTTAAAATCCACAGGCAGAACAGATATTTTTATTGCAAAATTAGATAATAATCTGACTCCAATTTTTGCCATACAAAAAGGAAGCTACTACGAAGATTATGGACAATCGTTAAGTATTGATAATCAAAATAATATTTATTTATCTGGAAATTTTTCGGATAAAATTATGTTTGCCAAAGATACGCTTGTCTCAAACGGAGTGCTTGATGTTTTTGTTTGCAAATACAGCCAAACAGGTGATTTGCTTTGGGCGGATAGTTTTGGCGGACAAGCCAACGACTACCTAAAATCATTGGCGATAAACAACGAGAATGATATTTATGTTAGTGGGCATTTTAGAGGTTCAATTAATAAAAACGACTCAGAAATTAGTTCGTATAATTTTACCAACGATTTTTTTATTGCCAAATATCAAAACAGTGGAGAGTTTAAATACATAAATAAAATTGGAGGAAGCGAGCAAGATATTCAAAACGAATTATTTGTAGATAATAATAATCTAATTTACTTGTCTGGAAATTTCCAAAAAAATTGTGTTTTTGCAAACGACTCTATTTCTACCACAGAAAACAGTCATTTTGTTGTATCTCAATTATTTGACTGCGATTTTGCCACTAAATTAAACCTACCAAACGACACCATAATATCTACCAAACAATTTACGATAAATGCTAATTCTAATTTTGTGAATTATAAATGGGTTGATAAAACTTCTGAAAATAAGCAAATTGGCACAAATTCTAATAAAATAGCAGTTAATAATTCAGGAACATATTTTTTAACAGTAACAGATGCAATGGCTTGCGAGTCGTCCGATTCTATAAATATTATTTTTGAAGAACCACTTTTGAAAAACAATTTTACTTCCGAAACAGATATTTTGCAACAAAAATCGTTTACTGCAACTATTTATCCTAATCCTTCCGAAACCGATTTTAGTTTAACTGTAAATAATATTAATACAAGCGAAAATTTGCTGATTGAAATTTATGCAAATAATGGACAAATTATTTATTCCGAAAAAATAGAGACACCTTTATATTATATACAACAAAAAATAGATGATTTAAATACAAAAACAGGAACTTTTTTTGTCAGAGTAACCAACGGAGAACAAATTATCATAAAAGAAATTATTTGCTTATAAATATCACAAACGCTTTCGGGTTTTTCAAATGCCGAAAGTTTTTTGTATTAGCTCAACTTTCTGGCATTTATTAACACCGAAAGGTTTTGTATGAGTATAAACCTTCTGGCGTTTATTTAAACCCAGAAGCGTTTGCCACACACTAAAAATATTCAAACTTTAAAATAAACAAAATGAAATCTAAACTTTTTGCATCAACATTATTGATGGTTATTTTGATTTTTTCGGGTCAAAACCTATTTGCCCAAAATATCAATTCAAAACCTTCACCTTCTATTTACGAAAACATCTATCATTTGCCAGGCAATATTGGGATAGGAACAGACAACCCATTAAAACTATTGCACATAGATAATACAGACATTCCAGGCATAAGGCTTAGTGTAGAAAATCAAAATATTTGGGATATTGACAATGATAATGGACTGTTATTTAATTAGTATTTGAACGGAAAAGGGACTTCAAAAAATATTCAAAAACAAGGCAAGTAAAATAATATAAGATATTGCTCTTTTTCTGATGTTTTATTGGTTGTGTTATTTTGTTGCTTTAATAAAAAATATTTTATTCTATTTTTTTCATATAATAAAAGTCTTTTTTCGTTATTTTTTCAAAACAAGACATAGCTATCCTAATAAAACACTCAATATAAGCATCTTAGAGTGCTTGTTATGCTCGTTTCAGTATTTTTATTTTCCCTTCTTTTATCTTTTGTTTCTGTAATATTTTACCAAGATTATGTAAATTATTACTCTACATGATGATTTTTATTTTCTCTAAAAATTAGGAAAATTATTAAA
>JAOZQN010000201.1 GCA_029932195.1 Bacteroidales bacterium
AACTCTACTTATCCATTGATATTCAAGTGTTTACAACTCCGAAACTTTAGTTTATAATTTAACAAAATATGAAATACAATAAAAAACTTATTTTCGTTGCTATAGTTAGCCTAATTCTATTTGCTTTTGCTTGCAATAGTGATAAAACAGAAAATAATAATAATAATACAGACACTCATACGGATACAAATAAAGTTGTTCCTAAAAATATTGTGCTTAGCATCAATACTCTAGATTCATCTAAATTTGTAGTTGGCAAACAGGTAGAAATAAAAATGAGTATTGCCGATGACTCAAAAATAGATTCTGTAATTCTTTTTATTAATAACGAAAATAAAAAAAGTTTTAAAACTTCGGCGTTTAATTATATTTGGGAAACAACTGATACAAAGGTTGGTAATAACACAGTTAGAGTAAATATTTATTGGGACAAAAATAATCAAAGAAAAGAAGAGAAGGCTTTTTTCTTATCGGATATTGAGCCTAATTCTTTGACTTATAAAGTTATAAATACCTATAACCACGACAAAGGAGCTTACACTCAAGGACTCTTTTTTAACGAAGGAGTTTTATACGAAGCAACGGGACTAAAAGGCGAGTCGTCTATCCGAAAAACGAGTTTGGAAACTGGAGATATTTTAAAAAGTTATTCTGTATCAAGCGATATTTTTGGCGAAGGAATTACGCTTTTTGAAGACAAAATTATCCAACTTAGTTGGCAGGCTCACAAAGGTTTTGTTTATGATAAGGAAACTTTTGAAAAAATAACAGAATTTAATTATCTTACAGAAGGGTGGGGGCTTACAAACAACGAAACCGAGCTTATTATGAGCGACGGAACTAATACTATTTATTTTTTGGAAACTCAATCGTATTCTGTTATCAGGCAAATAGACGTTTGCGACCACACAGGAATTGTTCCACAACTTAATGAATTAGAATATATTAACGGCGAAATTTATGCCAATATTTACGGAACAAATAATATCGCAAAAATAGACCCCGAAACAGGTAAAGTTATCAGTTATATAAATTTAACAGGTATTTTGGAGCAAAAATATAGAGACCAAGAAACCGATGTTCTAAATGGAATTGCCTACGACTCAGAAAACAACCGACTGTTTGTAACAGGAAAAAGATGGGCAAAATTATTTGAAATAACAATCTTGTAGATTATTGTATTGTTCCGTTGTTGAAAATAAACAATATGGCAACCTAACAATATAACAATCCAACAATTAAACAACCCAACAATATGTCAATTGTAAAATCAGTATCACATCTTTTTTATTATTTTGAGTGGATTTCGCCCAAAATATTTGGTGTTCTTGCTAACCTAGAAGATAGGGAAGAGGTAGATAAAAAAGAAGAAACAAAAAAAACTACCGAAAGGAAAAAAACTAAAGAGGAGTTAAAAAGAGAAGAACAGAAAAGAAAAAAATTGGAACGATTAAGGGAAAAAGAAACATTAGCAAAAATTCTTTCATTAGACTTGTCTTTTAGAGATGTTAGGCATTTAGCGTTAGTAACAAGAGACAGAGAAGTTTTTGATACCGTTGCATCTTTTTTGGTAGAAGCAAATCAATTAAAAATAAATAACTATGTAAACATAGACCTTATTTTTAAAACCGTAATGCGAGGACGAGACATCAACAATGTTTTTAGAATAGCCAAAATGTTTAAAAACACAAAACTTGATGAAGTCGAAGGTTTTGCTGATTTTGAAAGATTAATTCTTTATATAAATATCCCTGATATAAAACTTTTGGAAATGACCTATGCAATGGTTGAGTCTAAAAACATCGGATACCAACTACGACAAAAAGACCTTATACGATTTTATGATAGTAATAAGCCTTTTTCAGAAAATATTCATGATTTTGGGCAAGCTCTTATGTTTGCAAAAAAGAATAAATTGGATTTGGATATAAACGATTTTATTATTGCAATGATTAATCATCGTGAGCCATTTCAATTTGTAAATAATTTTTATAACATTGAAAAACATGCTCTTACAATTCCTAAACGCTTATTTTGTTCTGTAAATATTTCACAGGAAACAATGACGGAGTTTATTGAATTATATATTTCGGCAAGAGAGCAAAAAATAGACCTTGATTTTAACGCACTTTTAAAAGATTATAAGATAAATAAAAATCTTAAAAGATTAATAAAATATTTGATAAGATTTAAAAACGAGGATATTGAAGAGATAGATTATGAAAAATTATTTTACTACGAAGAGCTTAATGGAGACATAAAAAGCATGTTGGAAGCTTATACTTATGCAAAAAATAAAGATTTAGTTTTTGAAAACCTTTATGAAAAATTGACAAAATTTCTTTCTGGTTTAGATGTAGGAGTAGATAAAAAAAGAGTAAATGCTTTAAATTTTGTAAAAGCAATATATTTTGGTGAGAGCAACTTTAATATTAGCCGAAAAAAGATAATGAAAGATTACCATTCTGGTATTGATGTGCTTGCACTCTTTTACACAATGAATTATGCTAATTTACATGGTTTAAAAATAGATTATATTCCTGCAAAAATAGCAAATAGTATTTTTGAAGGTGGACTGGATAAGGCTGTTCAAAAAGCCTTAAATCCATTTACTATAAAAGGTAAACAAATAAACGTTACGACTAAAGATAATATTGAAATTGTTGTAGAAATAAATATTGTTGTTCTGCTGAATATCTATAACTTAACAAAAGGTAGTAATGAAGATATTATTATTGATAGAGCAAATAATATTTTTGTGGAAGAGACTCAAAATAGATACAATCACAACGAAATTGTGAAAAATATTAATGTAATTTCAGAAATTATAATTCTTAGATTGAAGGGCGAAATGACAGCCGAAGTGCGTGAAAACATTGCATTTCATATGGAAGAGTCTCACGGACATGGCGGACACGGAAATTCTCACGATAAGGGACATAATAAAAAAGAAGGAGAGGCTTGTCATTTTCATATAAATTACGAAAGAGAAAATGAAATCCAGAAAAAATATAATAAAGTAAGCAAATTTATTCCCAAAAAAATATTAATTCCTAAAATAGGTTTTGACAAAGATACTTTTAAAGCCATTGAGCTTGCCAAAGAAGAGTTTGAAATTCACAAACATAAAGCTGAAGCAGAAGTAGAAAAAATTAGAGCCGACATAAAAATAAAAGAAGCGTGGGCAAAAGAAGGTAATCTAAAATATTATTTTCTAAAAGAAGAAAAAGAAGATGATAGACCCGACCATAAATAGTTTTTGTTTTAAATAAAAATAAAAAAGATTGACAAAATGCCGTTTTCTTTCTTTAAAAATGCCAAAAAGTCAGATAAAATTAGTTGGCATATAGTTTGTAAATTTTGAGTGAAAATATAGTTAGTAGAGTTAAAGTATAAAGTTAAAAATAACATTTTACTTATATACATATTATAACTTTATTACTTCAAACTTAAAATTTAAAAAACAAATTATGCAAAAAGGACAAATTGGAGTTACCAGTGAAAATATTTTTCCGATAATAAAAAAGTTTTTATATTCAGAACAAGAAATATTTTTAAGAGAACTTATTTCTAACGCAACTGATGCTACACAAAAAGTAAAAACCCTCTCTCGCAAAGGCGAAGTAAAAGGAGATCTTGGCAACCTAACAATCAGAGTAAAAGTAGATAAAGAGGCTAAAACAATTACTATTTCCGATAGCGGAATTGGTATGACCGAAGAAGAAATTGAAAAATATATCAATCAGATTGCATTCACAGGTGCAAATGATTTTTTGGACAAATATAAAGACAGCATAGACGCAATTATCGGACATTTTGGACTTGGTTTCTACTCGTCTTTTATGGTTGCAAAAGAAGTGGATATTGTAACAAAATCATATAAAGAAGACGCAAAAGCAGTAAAATGGACTTGCGATGGCTCACCAAATTATAGTATAGAAGAGACTGAAAAAGAGACACGTGGAACAGATATTATTCTACATATTGCTGATGATTCTACAGAGTATTTAGAAGACAGCAAAATTAACGAATTATTGACAAAATATTGTAAATTCCTTCCTGTAGAAATCGGTTTTGGAAAAGAAAAAGAATGGAAAGATGAAAAACAAGTTGAGACTGACAAAGATGTAATCATTAACGATACAAACCCACTTTGGAAACAAAAACCAGCCGACATAAAAGATGAAGATTATTTGGCTTTCTACAAAAAATTGTATCCAGCAAGTTTTGAAGACCCATTATTTCATATCCACTTAAATGTTGATTATCCGTTTAATTTAACAGGAATTCTTTACTTCCCAAGATTGAGAAGTAATTTAGAATTTCAGAAAAATAAAATACAACTATTTTCTAACCAGGTGTTTGTAACAGACTCTGTGGAAAACATTGTGTCCGATTTCTTAACGTTACTACACGGTGTTATCGACTCTCCAGACATTCCACTAAATGTTTCTCGTAGCTATTTGCAAGGCGATGCTAATGTTAGAAAAATTGCTTCGCATATAACTAAAAAAGTAGCTGACAAATTGTCAGAACTATTTAAAGAAGACAGAGAAGGTTTTGAGAAGAAATGGGACGATCTTCGTATGTTTATCCAATACGGTATGCTTTCTGATGAGAAATTTTATGATAAAACAAAAGATTTTTATTTATTGAAAAATACTGATGGTAAATATTTTACAGTAGAAGAATACAAAAAAATAGTAGAAGAAAATCAAACAGATAAAGATAAAAATTTAGTATTCCTTTATTCAACAAATTTAACTGAGCAATATAAATTTGTAGAAGACGCAAAAACAAAAGGCTACGATATTTTATTAATGGACGGACAGCTTGACTCTCACTTTATTGGCAAGGCAGAAAGTAAGTTAGAAAACACAAAATTTGCACGTGTAGATTCCGACGTTGTAGAAAACTTGATAAGAAAAGAAGGCAAAAAAGGAACAGATTTAAGCAGCGATGCACAAAGTGAACTTACTCCTATTTACGAAAGCCAAGCATCTGATAATGTCGGCTCATTCTGGGTTCAATATGAAGCACTTAGTGAAAGTGAAATGCCAGTTATAATTACTCAATCGGAGCAAATGAGACGAATGAAAGAAATGGGTAAACTTGGCGGACCAGAAGTAAACTTGTATAAAAATTTACCAGATAATTATAGCTTGGTAGTAAACACTAACAACGTAATTACCAAACAAATAATTGAGGATAAAGACAAAGCAGTTGGCGAAAAAATTAAAGAAATTTCTGACAAAGAAAAAACTTTAAACAGTGACCTAGAAGCTATAAATAATCTTACAAAAGACAAAAAAGAAGAGGAAATTACTCAAGAAGAAAAAGATAAAAAATCGGAAATTGAAGGAAAAATTAGCGAATTAAAATCGGAAAAGACTACTGTTTTAAAAGATTATGGCAAAGACAATAAACTTGTAAAACAAGTTATTGACCTTGCTCTTCTTGCTAACAACCTACTTAAAGGTAAAGATTTAGCTGAGTTTGTGAAACGTTCTGTTCAATTTATTGAGAGATAGTCTTGATTATTAGTCTAGGAGCGGAAATTAAATAACATATAACAGTTATAGTTTATTTAATTTCTGTTCCTTATAAAAAAAAGGAAAAACGGTTTTCTATAAAATTATTTTTCCTTTTTTTATTTTAGAGTGCATTCGTTTTAGAATTCCTTTTCTTCTGCGGATGTGTGGGCTCACATTGAAAAGTTGAGGATAATAATGTAAAACATTTAGTTTTTTTTCTTTATTAAAGCATTACCCTTACTGTTTGTAAGTAAATCTAGAATAAAAAAAAAGTCGTTTTAATTTGGGATAGTCAAAAAAAACGAGTAACTTTACAACCCGCACGACTCACAATGATATGAGCTGATATGCACAACTGCAAAAAATACAAATTTAATACTTAAAATTCATATAAAACAAATATCTAATAATTTTAAAAAAAACATGAAAATTTCAATCAAAACAGTAATCGTAATTTTTGTTATGACATTATTCCATTCAGGATTAAAAGCTCAAACATACACAATGCCAGAAGAAACAGCTCAACATGAAGGAACTTGGTTGCAATGGCCACACCATTATACTTATGGTATGTTTTACAGAAATAGTTTAGACCAAACTTGGATAGATATGACTTCTGCCCTAATATCAAGTGAGAAAGTGCATATAATTGCATATAATAATACTGAAAAAAATAGAATAATTGACTTACTAAACGACGCAAGTGTTTCTTTAACAAATATTGATTTTTTTATTTTTCCAACTGATGACGTGTGGGTTAGAGACAACGGTCCTATTTTTGTAAACAACAATCAAAACGACCAAATTATACTTGACTGGGGGTTTAATGGTTGGGGAGATGATGCTCCTTATGATAACTGTGATATAATTCCCACAAGTGTAAGCAACACAATAGGAATACCAAAAATTGATTTAAGTGCAATGGTATTTGAAGGTGGAGCATTAGAACATGACGGACACGGCACAATGATGGCTACTCGAAGTTCTGTAACACATTCAAGCAGAAATCCCGATTTAACAGAGCAAGAAATTGAACAATATTTAACAACTTATCTTGGAATTACAAAATTCTTATGGCTCGATGGTGTTTATGGAACAGAAATTACAGACATGCACATTGACGGAGTAATGAAATTTGCAAACAGCAATACAATTGTTACAATGAATAACAATGATTTAATATACTGGGGACTTTTACAATCTGATATTGATATTTTATATAATGCAACAAACATTGACAATACACCATATAATTTTGTTTATATTCCATTAACACAAAACGATGTAACAACAGCTTACGGAACTAATTTAGGTTATAAAGGCTCTTATGCAAATTATTATATTGCAAACTCAGTAGTGCTTGTTCCAAATTACAACGACCCAAATGATGAAACGGCTAATGATATTATTCAAACCCTTTATCCAAACAGAACAGTAATTGGTATAGATGTTAGAAATCTATACGAAAATGGCGGAATGGTTCATTGTGTAACGCAGCAACAACCAGCTGAAAACACAACAGGTATATTAGAACCTATAAATAATGGTTTTAATCTTTTTCAAAACACCCCAAATCCATTTAATAGTTATACTAACATTGAATTTATTTTAGGTGAGAGTTCTTCTGTAAGATTAGAAATTTATAATTTGTCTGGACAAAAAGTAAAAAATGCAAATTATTCAAAGTTATCGGCAGGAAATCATTCAGTAACAATTAATGCAAATGATTTTGAAAATGGTATTTACACATATCATTTATTAATAAATGGAAAAAAAACATCAACAAAAAAAATGATTTTAATAAAATAATTATATCAAAGCTTTGAATATCAGCAATAATGAAGCAAATTTTCAACATTTTTTTTGTTTTTTTTAAGACAGAATGATAATCAAATTTGACAAACCGATTTGTAATTACTCCTCCTCAACTTTTCAATGTGAGCCTAGAAAAATATGGTCTATTTATGCTTATCACAAAAAAAACCAAACATTTCTGTTTGGCTTTTAATAATTGTTTTAAAATTATGTTATATTAATTCAAAACTATCCAAATTATTCTACAATTATTGTAGAAATAACTGACTTCTCATCAAAGTTAAGTCTTATTAAATAAACACCTGTTGCAACGTCTAAGTTAATTGTTGCTTCTTGTCCCAAAATATTATCTTGATGAACAATTTTTCCTGTTACATCTGTAATTATTATTTCGGTATTTTCTGTGTTTTCAGGTAATTTTATGTTTAATAAGCCTGTTGTTGGGTTTGGATAAATATTTATTCCTATTTCAGATAAATCTGAAATACCTACAAAAGCATTTACCTGAATATCAAATTCGCAAATTGCCGTGTTTCCTGCATCGTCCATAACTGTCCAAGTTACTGTTGTTGTTCCAACTGGAAATTCTGCTGCGTCTAATGTTTCTGTTGTAGTAAAATCATTTTCTACACCAAACGAACCACAATTATCATCTGCTGATACTGGATTTAAAGCATCTCCTGATACTGTATAAACTGTCTCGCCTTGTAACAAAGTAAATTCTTGATTTTCTGGGCAAGAAATTGTTGGGATAGTTACATCTTCAACTATTACATTTTGCTCAACATCAATAGAGTTTCCGTTTCCATCATCAAAATTCCAAAAAATTGTGTAAGTTCCTTGTTGGTCATAGAATAAATCATCAGAAGTTGTTCCTGTGATTTCGCCTGCACAAGCATCTGTTGTAGTTGGTGTGAAAGTTGCTTCTGCTGAACATTCGCCAGTTATATCATCAAGAGTTGGTATTACTGGAGTAGTAACATCTTCTACAATTACGGTTTGTTCAACATCAATTGAGTTTCCGTTTCCATCATCAAAATTCCAAGTAATTGTGTATGTTCCTTGTTGATCATAGAATAAATCATCAGAAGTTGTTCCTGTGATTGTTCCTGCACAAGCATCTGTTGCAGTTGGTGTGTAAACTGTAACAGAACATTCGCCAACTAACTCATCAAGAGTTGGAGTTACTGGTGCTGTAGCATCTTCAACTTCTACATTAAAGGTTATTTCATCTGTATTTCCAGCATCATCAGTTACAGTTAAAGTTATTTCGTTGACTGCTCCTGATATTTCAGTATCTGCTTCTGGCGACTGAGTTATTTCTAATTCGGTATCACAATTATCAGAAACTTCAATAAGAGAGGTGTAATCAGGCAGAAGAGCTACACAATTTGCATTGGCATCAACTGTTTGGGTTTCAGGAGTTGATGCTATTACTGGACTTGTTGTATCTTCAAAAGTTATCGTTTGTTCTGCTGTTGAAGAGTTTCCACCTCCATCAGTTGCTGTCCAGGTTCTTGTAATTGAAGTTCCGTTATCAACATCTTCATAAGTTGCAGATAATACTCTGTCGCATTTATCTGTTGCTGTTGCTGTTCCTGTATTTGAGGGGTCAATTGAAGCATCACATTCAATTGTTGTATTTTCGGGAGCAGTAATAGTTGGTGGAATTTCTGGATCGTCTAACTCTGCTTCAAATGCTCCAATATCTGGGTTTCCAGTTCTTGTAGTATTTATCTGATCAGTTTCTGGGGCATCATTGTCAGTTGTTCCTGCGTTGGTAGCAGGGCTGCACGAGCCTATTGAATGAGTAAGAGATGATCCTCCATTATCAGATAAAGGACCTAATACTGGATCATCATTTAAGTAGTCTCTGGACGGAAATAGGTAATAAGCAATCATACAGTGTGTTATCTTGTTAAATTGGTTTGAATGTTTTGTATTTTACAAACTTATAGCATTGTCTGTTTTTTTTACACCGTGATTATCAGTGTTTTATCTTTTTTTGTTTTTAAACATTCAAATTGATTTAGCCTTGTATTTATTTGATATATAAATTGTTATCTATTTCCGTCCAGACACTAAGTAAGTCCCATTAACAGTTCCTGATAAACTTGCATCTCCAAAAATATTAACATCGCTTCCTAAATTTAGTGTTGCTGCATTAAATAATCTAATATTTTGAACAGATCCACCAGTATTTCCGTAAATTATGCTGTTGGTAATTGTGGTAGTACCAGTTGCAATTGACAATCCAACGATTGCATTACTAGCTTGTCCATTATTAGCAGTAATTGTAACGTTCATTAAATTCGCAGTTCCTTTACTTATCTTAAGACCTGCAACTCCTGTTACTGAGGTATTACCAGATATTGTTGTATTGGTAATGTTTAGAACACTTGCATCATCATCTTGAAAAATAGCAGTACCATAAGCACCAGTATTTCCTGTAATTAGACAGTTAAATATAGTAACATTGCCTCCTAAATTACATATTACATTATGATACCACGACGAACCATTATTCCCAGTTAGGGTTAACCAAGAAAGAGTTAAAGTACCATTGTTAATTCTAAACATAGATCCTACTACTCCATCTGCATCTATTGTAACTTTACCAGTCCAACTTCCTCTAATAGCTATGTCTTTATCTATAACAAAACCAGTTTCTGTATATGTTCCTGGGGATACAATAATTAGGTCGCCACTATTAGCGGCCGTAATTGCTTCTCCGATTGTTGTATAACTAGCAGGCACAAATATTATTGCCGCTTTTAGACTCTGACTCATTAATAACAAGCAGAGTAATCCAATGAATGTAATTTTCTTAATCATAATAAAAATAAATTAAATTGTTGCCTACTCTTTGATAGGATTTTCAGCTTCGTCCCTTTTATTTAATTATCTTTTGTAGAATAATGTAATGTAGTCCTTATTTTTAACCATTATTATAAAATTACACATATTCGCTTTTTAATTATGAGTCCACTCCGAAAAGCCTCTTTTTGCCAAACTCAGCGTTATAAATATTTTTT
>JAOZQN010000202.1 GCA_029932195.1 Bacteroidales bacterium
TGAAAAACACCTGACGAGTGCAATTGCTGTTCAACTTTACGTGGGTAGCCAAAAATTATAAAAAACTCCAGAAATAACATCTGGAGTTTTTTTATTTTTGTCTTTTTATTTTTGTCTTTTTATCAAGTCGTATGTTGTTCGGAAATTATCTTTAGAGTTCATTGACAAGGGTTTAAAACCAATAATAAGAATATCATCTACCTGTTCATTTTTGTCTCTCCATTTGTTGATTGTCGATTCTAATATCTCTTTTTGTTCTGCGAAAGGTTTATTACTAATATCAAGTAGTAGCCGTCGGAAGCGTCGGAATTTGAATTTTTTACCCTCCATTCCTCCAAATTGGTCTGCATATCCATCGGTAAAAAGATATATAACATCATTTTTGCGAATAGTAAATTTTTGTGAAGTAAAAATTTCGTCTTCTTCTTCTTTTGCTTCTCCAATAGCAAACCTATCTGCACGAAACTGTGTAAGCTCTTCGTCTCTAATTAGATATAATGGATTTTTTGCACCTGAAAAAGCTACAGTTTTTTTCTCCTTATTAATAACACAAAAAGATAAATCCATACTGTCTTGAACTTCTGTTGTTCTTTTTTGCAGAATAAATTTAAGGTCTCTATTCATTTTATTTAGAATTACTGCAGGGTCGTTTTCATTCTGATCCATTTCACGAAACAAATTTATCCCAAGAATAGACATAAAAGAACCTGGAATTCCATGTCCTGTGCAATCTATTGCGGCAACATATATTTTCTTTTCATCTTCTTCAAACCAATAAAAATCGCCACTAACAATATCTTTAGACATGTGAAGGACGAAGGAGTTTTTGAATGTTGCTTCAAATTCACTTATCGGTGGAATTAACGCATTTATTATTCGTTTTGCATAATTCATGCTGTCTGTTGTGTTCAGGTCTTTTTCTTCTAATATTATTTTTTGATCATCTAACTCTTTTAGTGTAATATTTTTTTCTTGTAATATTTTTTTTCTTCTTATGCTATTAAATAAGACAAAGCTAAAAAAACCAAGACTAAGAATAAAAATAATAATAATAATTGAGATGAGAACTGAAGTTCTTTGCCAAAATTTAGGTATTACTTTAAATTTTAACTTTGCAGAAATATTATTTTCGTTACCATTGCTATTTTTTCCTATAACTTCAAAAGTATATTCGCCTGGCGGTAGTCCTGTTATATTTGTATAATGTTGTTTTCCTAACTTAGTCCACTTTTTTCCTTTTATTCTATATTTGTAAGTATTTTCTTTTGGATTGGAATATTCTGGAATTGTAAAAAAAATTTGCAAATCCTCGTCGTGTTTTAGTTCTATTATTTGTGTGGAGTCCAATGGAATATCACTGCCTTTTTTGCGTATTTTTGTTATAATTGTTTGCCTTGCAGTATCAGTATCATTATTATAAGAAAGGTTTGGATCAAAATAGTTCAATCCATTTAAGCCTCCAAAAATTAATTCGCCACTTTTTGTTTTGCAATAAGCTCCAATATTGTATTCGTATGCCTGTAGTCCATTTTCTATGGTAAAATTTGTAACCTCTTCTGTTTTAATATTAAATTTTGACAATCCATGATTACTACTCAGCCAAAGATTATGTTTGTTGTCTTCTAATATTCCATAAAAACAGTCGTTTATAAAACTGGTGTCTCCACTGCTGAACGATTTAAAATTATTTTTTTTATCTAATCTACTTAATCCTCCTTCTGTTCCAATCCACATATAATCAGAAGTTTCCAGAATAGACATAATTGAGTTGTATGCTAATCCTTCTTCTTTTGTAAAATGAGTAAAATTATTTGTTTTTGGGTTGTATTTTGTAAGACCTGCAACCGTTCCAAGCCAAATATTATTCTCTTGGTCTATAATCATAGATTTTATTTTATCAGAAATTATAGAATTTTTATTAGCTACAGAATGAGAATATTTTTTTAAGTCTTCATCTCTAAACTCAAACAATCCATTAGTTGTTGCTATCCAGATAATTCCATTTGCATCTTGTTTTATAGAACTTACTCTTGAAGAACCAAACTCATTTTTATTTTCAATATTAAAGAATCTATAAAAATCTATAAATTGAGTTGTATTTTTTCCCTTTATATAAATTAATCCGTTACCCGAACCAGCCCAAATATTTTCGTATTTGTCTATAAATGTGGAGTAGAATATTGTTTTTGGGAGATAATATTGTTTATTATTTTCGTTGTATTTTATTCTGTTTTTTTTGTTTTTATCAATTTTTGTAATTCCATTTGAGGCAATCCAAATATTTCCATAAAAATCTTCTGTCATTGCATATATTAGAGCATCATCGGAGTGCTTTTCATCTTGGTACGAGAAACTATTATAGATGTTGAAATTTTTATTTCTGTTATCTATCTTTAGTAATCCCTTTTTGGTAGAACACCATAATATCCCAGAAAAATCCTCATAAATTTCACTTACAGAGTTTGCTTGGGCACGAAGCTCTTCTTTTTCAATATCAATAAACATAGTTTTATCAGAAGTAACTTTTTTTAAACCATCTACCGTTCCAACCCATATAAAACCTGTGTTGTCTTCGTGAACAGAATAAACAATATTTTCGGATTTTGTCGTTTTGTTGGCATTATAATAAATTCGCTTAAATTTTTCCTCGGTAAAAATATTTAAACCATTTTCCGTTCCTATCCAAATTTCACCAGATTTATTTTTATAAATACTTGTTATCTGATTACTACTAATTGTATTATTATTGTTTAGCTCGTTGGTATATCTATTTTCAATTTTTCGTTGTTTAGTATCAAAATAAATTAAACCATCTTTGGTTGCAATTAATAATCCTTCTTTGTAATCAACCATGTCTAAGTTATTGTAACTCATCACTGTTGTATTTGAATCCTTGCTTATAGGATAATGTTCAAAAATATTGTTATTGACATCGTAATGTTCTAATGTAGTATTTGTTAAAGCCCAAATATTGTTGTTTTTATCCGTAAAAACACTATAAATAAAATTTTTGCTTATAGTGTTTGTGTCTTTGGGATTGTTTGAAAAAAGAGTGAATATATTTTTTTGAGGATTGTATTTATTTAAACCGTCTTGTGTTGCAATCCAGATATTTCCAGAGTCGTCTTCTGTTATACAATTAATATAATTACTTGATAATGAATTGAAATTGGTTGAATTGTATCTATATGTTTCAAATTCATAGCCGTTGTATTTATTTAGCCCGTCTTGCGTGCCTATCCAAATTATTCCACTACGGTCTTGCATCACACAATTCACATGATTTTGAGACAATCCTTCTTTTATCCCAAATTTCTTGACTGTCAATGTATTATTCTGTGCGGCAAGATTGCTTACAAAAAATAATAGAATGAATAATATTTTTATCTTTATTTTCAAATTATGGTAATAAGTAAGTGCTTAGTTCGTTTTGATTGACTTATACTTAAATGAATTGAGTGTGGAAATTTGGTTACAGGTTGCATGTTACAGGTTTCGCAATGCGATTATAAATTATATTTTTTTTTTGTCTTTTCATAAAAAAACAACCATTTTTCTTTCGCTTTGCGAAACTTGCAACCTGCAACTTGTAACACTCCTCCCAATATGTTACCTACTTATGTGCTTTTCTTTCTTTTCGTTAAAGTAACAAAAAATATTTCATCGGAATAATTATAATGTCATTATAAAGTTCAATTTTATCTGTTTTTGAATTAATAATAATTCCATATTTATATTTTATTTTACTTTTTGAAATTTGTTTTGTTGTATTTTTATTTATTCCTATTTCTAAAAGAATTGGTTTGTCGAGTGTTTCAATTATTAAATCAGGATTTTTTTGTCCTTTACCTGTTGAAAATGAAAGCAGACTACCATCTCCAAAAATACGTTTAAGATAAAGAACAACAGTATCTTCTAACATTTTAGCATAAATATTTTCTGTATCGGCTTTCATTAAAGGTGTTAAAATTGCTTTTCGAATAGTGGGTGACATAAAAAAATATTTTTGAGCTTTATTAATTTTACTGTCAATTCCACCATAAGAATACAAAACATTTAAAAGTTCGGCTTTTTCGAGTATATTCAAATTTTCATTAATTTTTTCTTTCGAAATACCAATACTTTGACTAAGTGATTGTATATTTATTTCGTCAGATGCGGCTAATCTACGCAATATTTTTTCGGAATACAAAGGGTTTGAGTTCCCCTCGTTTAATTTAGGAATATCTTCGTAAATAACTCTTTTTACTAAATCTACGGCATGTCTGTCAATTAAGGCATGGCTCGTAATCAGTAGAAAACGTATAATATTGTGATAAACAATGTAATCATAAATACGATTTTCAATATTATCAATTTTTTTAAGATAATTGTCTAAATCGGGTTTTATTTTCTGTAAATCATTGTATAAACTTTCGGTATTTTCTGACCGCAAAATAATATGCTCTAAATTTTGTCTCAATTCCAAGATATTGTCTATATTTTGATGTGTTAAACCAATATATTCACGAAAATTCAGAGGCATAACATGTTGTATTATCATTCGGGTAACTAAATCGGCTGTTGATTGTAGTAATAATGCCGAACTTCCGCTAACTAGAATAAATGCAATACGAAATTCATCGTAAAGAGCTTTTAAAGCTTTTGCCCACATTGGCGACTCGTGAACTTCATCGAATATTAAAACTATCTTTTCTTTATATCCCCACAAATGTTCTTTTACAACATACTTCTCAAAAGCATCTTTAATATCCCAAATACTTATATTATATCTCAATAAATCAGAAAAATTAAAGAAATATATATTTTTTGTGTAATTTTTGTAAATATAATCAGCCGATTGCCACAATAAAGTAGTTTTTCCTGTTCCACGCAAACCTGCATAGCCCAATGCTCTTACCCCATTTCCTGTTTGAAAGTAGGTATCAACAGCTTCTGTTATTTCACCAAAAACTTCACGAGGTTTGTATTTTGTTTGCAAATAAGGGTGCAACAAACTATCCTGTATTTTTTTTTCTGTGAGTTTTGAGTTCTCTAATATTTGTTGAAGTTCTTTCATTTTGTTAAAATTTACGGCGTTTTTCATATTAGGCAAATTAAAAATAATAATCTAAAGTTTTTGCCTTCATTTTACATTGATAATCAATAATTTATAAAATTAATTTTACTGATATATCACAAAAAAAAACAGTCTAAAATGCTTATATTTAATCAGTTACAAAACATAATTACCAAAATAGGACAAAAATAACATTTATTCAACCTAATCGTCCCCAACCTAAATGTTGGGCTTAGTCAAATACAAAAAACTAATTCACTTAAATCCGATATCTAAAATAATATCTATGAAATTGGACATTTTTAACCCTGTCAGGGGTTCTAAACCCTGACAGGGTTAAAAATACCCTGATTATAACGGATTTTGTTGAAATTGTAATAACTTTATTTATAATGAATTATATAAAATATAAAGGGAAAAAATCCGTGAAAAATCCGTTCAATCCGTGTTATCTGCGTTCCTATTAATTGAACAAATAGGTATTAGGCAAACTAAAATTAATAATTAGCCAATTTAAGCGAAGTTATTTTTTTCTTTAACAATTCAAAAAATGTGAGAATATCGGGAATATTTGAACCTTTCTTGAAGCAGTTAAAGATTTTTTGCGAATAAAGCAAAAACCGAACAAGTTTAAATGGGTAATTATTTATTTTAATTTGCCTTAGGAAGCAAAATAGCTAATAGTCAGCGATTTGTAATTTCAACAAAATACGTTATAATCAGTTAAATTTAATGTATTGTTATTTTTAGACTTTAATTATTTTGTCCAAAGTCTAATAATCATACAAAAGTTTATTAACAATTGTTTTTGATTAATTAATTGATTTTCAGGCATCTACCAATCGTAAATTTAAAATTGTCAATCTACTTATTTTGTATTATTTTCATAAAAACTCTAAAGATGGAGATTTTATTAGTTCACCAATTTTTAGAGACTCCCATTTTTTATCAATATTTTCTATTGTTTTTTTATTCATTGTAATAATATCTGGCCACTCTCTTTTAAAATTATCTATTTCCAGCGTTTTGGTTGTGCCGTCCATCACAAGAAGTGAGTAATTATAATTTTGACTTTCTAAAATGTAAGAATCTCGCAAAGGTGCTAAGTTATTTGCAGTTATCCAAACAGTTGTGAGTAGGTTTTTTATATCAATATTATAATCTACAAAGATAATAATTTTTATTCCTTTCAGATTATTTTCTTCAATAAATTGCTGTGCGTAGTTTTTTATCAGCATATTTTTTTGGATAGAAATAAATAAAATAGGAATTTCTAATTTTATAAAATCTATATTTATTTTATTTATTTCAGGAAACTTATCCAAGTTCAGCTTTGCCAAAGTTTTAAACTTTGGCAAAGTTGAAGCATTATCAATTTCTTCGGGAAGTTTTTTTGTGGCATCAATGCCAATTTTGCTACCGTATGCAAATTTATCAGACGAATGGTCTAAAATATCCAAAGGTCCTTTGCTGAAATAAGTATCTGTTTTGGGATTATATCTTTGCAAACCAATTCTCAAAACCTCTGTATAGTTATGAATATCAACATCTTCGTCCACTACAACAAGCGATTTATTAAACATCATTTGTCCTGCCCCCCAGAGAGCATTCATAACTTTTATAGCCTGTCCGGGAAAAGTTTTTTTGATATTAACAATCGTAATATTGTGGCTTACTCCAGCTACGGGAATATTCATGTCAATAATTTCGGGAGACAGAGCTAACTTTATGAGTGGCAAAAATATACGCTCTGTTGCTTTTGCAATATAAGCGTCCTCTTGCGGAGGAATCCCCACAATTGTGGCTGGATAAATCGCATCTTTTCTGTGAGTTATTGCTGTAATATGAAATTTGGGATAATAATCGGCAAGTGAATAAAAACCAGTATGATCTCCAAACGGACCTTCATAAATTAATTCTTCTTGCGGATCCACATATCCTTCAATAATAAAATCGGCATCGGCAGGCACTTCAATATCTTGCGTAATACATTTCACTAGTTCCACCTTCTTTTTTCGGATAAAACCTGCGAGCATATATTCGTCAATATTGTCAGGAAGCGGGGCGGTTGCAACATAAGTGTAGGACGGGTCGCCTCCAAGTGCAACTGCTACGGGCATTTTTTTGCCAAGTTTTTTATACTCCTCGTAATGCCTTGCACCAACTTTGTGTTTGTGCCAGTGCATTCCAGTCAGCTTATTATCAAAAACTTGCATTCTATACATTGCAACATTTCTAATTCCACTATTTGGGTCTTTGGTATGAACTACAGGAAGCGTAATAAATTTGCCACCATCGTCTGGCCAGCATTTTAGAACAGGTAGGATATTTATATCAATGCCTTCTGTAATAACAACTTCTTGGCAAGCACCTTTTCGCCTCAAAAGTCTGGGCATTAAGGCAGTGAGTTGTTTTAGTTTTGGCAAAAAACGTAACTTATCCATCAAGCCATCTTTTGGCTCAGTCATATTGATTATCAAATTATTAATCTCATCTCCAATGTCTTCCAAGTTGTTTTGTAACAGAGCCATTGCCATTCTTTTGTCCGACCCCATTATATTTGTAATAACAGGAAATTTTTTGCCCGTATTTTCAAAAAAGATTGCTTTTCCTCCGTATTTCTGTTTAGATATTCTATCAGTAATTTCGGTAATTTCTAAATCGGTGCTAACAAATTCTTTTATTCTAATCAGTTCGCCTGCTTGCTCCAATTTGTTAATGAAGTCTTTTAGATTTTTATATGCCATCGTATTGATAAAATTAAAATAAATTTAAGGAGAGGGCATTCCTAAAAACCCAAAACTCTGCGTTATACAAAATTAGTAAAATACTCATTTACAGGAGTAAACTCAAACTTTAAGAATTTTGAAAGCCTTGATTTTTGAGTTTTTAGGAGTGCCCGAGATATAATTTTTTCCCATATTATTCATTGAATTGCGTTATTGTCAAATTGTTATGAGTTTTTAGAACAATACAATAATTAGACAATTTAACAATTCCTAAACATACAAAAATAAGGATATTATTTTAGAAAAAATAATATCCTTACAAATAAAAAAATTGTTGTTTTTATAATTTAAAATGTAAACAACCTAAATAGTTATAAATAAGCCATTTTATTTTAGTAAAATACTTTTAACTTTCTATCTTAGAATTTTAAATTAACATATTAAAAGTCAAAATCATCGTCGTCATCATCGTCCACTTCTACCATGTTCATTGGCACATCTACTAAATCACGAATAACTTCGCCGTATTCCAGCACATCTTCGTCTTCGTAATACCAATTTATTTCTGTATTATGATCTTTTTCGTAGAGTTTTTTTAATTGTTTTGTCATAGTAATCAACCACTTAGAACAACTTGTATTAAAGTATTCAAACTTAAATTCTACGATTGTTTTTTCGTGAGGGCTTTTGCTGTATTCTATAATCCATTCCACCAATGGGAGGAAAAATTTTTCAGAGTCTTCTATTAGCGACCTACCTACAAATTCTAAGAAACCTTTATCTTTGTCGAGTATTACAGCAGGTGATTTATCTGTGCCATCAATTTGAATATTTTCCATATCTAAATTCTTATATTTTTTTGAAAAATTGAGTTTTTTATTTTTGCTAAAATTAATATAATTTTAGGAAATACTAAAAAAAAACTTTATTTTCTTAAGTTTTATTTTTTTGTTTTTTTAAGTTATAAGTAAATCAAGCGATTAGAGAATTATTATTTTTATGAAAAGATTTTCATTCTTTTCTTATAATTCATAGACTTTTTAATTCTCTTATTTTTATACAATTCTTATACCATTTTAATTTATTTATTAATATTTTTCATTTTATATTTTAAAATTAAAAAAAAGAAGACTATTTATAAAAAAGATGCAACTTTATTTATTATTTTTAATCTTATATACTACCTTTGTAAGTTCAAATCTTGAGTCCACTCAGAAAAGCATCTTTTTGCCAAACTATGTGTTGGGTGTAGATTTTAAAATACTCATTTACAATAAGTGCAATGAGACATGCTCATTGTGTTTCTAAAATTTGTATCCGCCTTTATTTTGGTAAAAATACACTTCTCGGAATGGGTTCAATCTTAATTTTACAGAAATTTGATAGAGACAAATGACATATTATTATTTAGTGGAGCTACTTTATTGGCTTTTGTTGTAACTTACCTTTCAATACCCTCAATAATAAAAGTTTCCAACTTGAAGCATCTATTCGACGATCCCGAAGACGACCGTCGTGTGCATACCGAAGCAACACCAACACTTGGTGGATTAGCAATTTTCGCAGGTATAAGTTTGTCTGCACTTTTTTTTATAGATATTAGTTTACTTCCTGAGTTAAAGTATATTATTGGAGCAACAATAATTTTATTTTTTATAGGTATTAAAGACGACATCTTAATCATTGCTCCTTTAACAAAAATGGCTGGACAAATTATTGCTGGTTTTGTTGTTGTGGTTTTTGGTGGAGTGCAAATTACTAATTTACATGGTTTTTTTGGTTTTTCTGAAATACATTATTTAGTAGGTGTGCCACTTTCTATTCTTACTATAATTGTTGTTACAAATGCAATAAATTTTATTGATGGAATAGATGGTCTGGCTGCTACTATAACAATAATTATTTCTGGAACTTTTGGAGTTTGGTTTTTCTTAATTGAAGACTATCAGTATTTTATACTTTCACTTGTTATTATTGGTTCTCTTTTGGCTTTTCTTAGATTTAATGTTTTTTCCAAAAAGAAAAAGATTTTTATGGGCGATACAGGTTCGCTTATTTTGGGTTTTTTACTTGCCGTTTTGGCAATTCATTTTAACGAAAAAAATCTCACCTTAGAAAATAGCGATTATTTTATTTTGCCTGCTCCCTCTGTAACTTTTGGTATTATGATAGTTCCTCTTTTTGATATGATGCGAGTTATGTTTATCCGAGTAATGAAGCGGAAATCTATTTTATATCCCGATAAAAATCATATTCATCACATTTGCTTACGACTTGGACTTTCTCATCACCAGACGGTTTTACTTATTGCATTCAGCAATTTATTATTTATAGTATTCTCATTTTGGGCTTCCGATTTTATTACTATCCGAAGATTATTATTACTCCTTTTTATTCTTGCAACAGCTTCAAGTTATTTGGCAGCATTTTTTGCAAACAAAAAAAATAATGAATAATGAACAATTAATAGTGAATAATGTCGCTATGCGATGTTTAATTTTTAACCGAAAACGAATTATTCATTATTCATTATTCATTATTCATTAAAAAATTATTTTCCTCAAAAAACTTTCTTTG
>JAOZQN010000803.1 GCA_029932195.1 Bacteroidales bacterium
AGATTTTATCATAATCAAAACCTTGAAATTCAGCTATAAACACAATTTCACCATACATAAAAATTGACATTCAATTTGCGATTGTTTTTCGAGAAATATGCCGTTTTTGTGAGTTCTGAGGTTAAAATCTTTACTTTTTGTATTTTGTAATCAATTAATATACAACCTAATAAACAAATAAACCTTTTTTAGTATAACCTATTCTATTCTCTATAAATTACTTCTAAAACTGTTTGTCCCACAGCTTTAAGTGTGTTTTTATCAATGATATTTATATTATCGTTGTGAGTGTGCCAAAAATCTCCAAAGCCTTTTTCGTTTTGATAATTATATTCAACAATTAATATAGAGCGAATACCAGTCATTTGGCTTACAAACACATGGTCGTGCAAAATACCTTTTTGTAATTCTCCAATAAAATAGTTAGAGTAACCTAAATCTTGTCCAATTTTCCAAAAATTCCGGGTAAGATAGCCTGCAAAATGCCGAGAGTTATCTTCTTTTGCAAACCTTGCATTTTTACTACCAACCATATCAAGTGAAATTCCATATTTTGCGGTATAATTTTTTCTGTGTAAATTTTCGCACCAATATTGAGTTCCCAAACACCATGACTTCTCACTCATTTTGTTAAGAAAAGAAGGTTCACCTTGGTCTTCTGCATCAAAAAATATTATATCAATTCCAATATTTGGTTTATTTTTGCTAATAAGTCTTGCTATTTCAAGTAAAACTCCCACACCACTTGCGCCATCGTTTGCGCCATCAATTGGGCTGTTAATACGATTGGTGTCAAGACATTGGTCTGCTATAAAACGGCTGTCCCAATGTGCAAAAAGTAAAATTCTATCTTTTTTTTCGGGGTCAAATTGTGCTATAATATTTTTTATTGCAAGTTGCTCTCCATCATATTTTGTTACAATTCCTTTTTGTATAATTACCTCTGCATCAAAACTTTCTAACTTTTCTTCTAAAAAAACTGCACACTTCTCATGAGCTTTTGAATTTGGGACACGAGGACCAAAATCAACTTGATTTTTTATATAATTATAAGCAGAATCCGCTTTAAAATCAGGAGTTTCAGTTTTATTATTTCCATTTAAAGGAATATCACAATAACTAAAAACTAGAGAAAATATTAGAACTATTAAAATTTTTATTTTATTCATAATCGGGTTTATTATTTTATTGTTCATAAAAATATTATAACTTTGCTATAAATACATTGTTTGCTTGCTTGTAGCTTTTTACTTAAATAATAATCAATTACGAAATATCAATTTGAAAATTATTTTCAGGCTTTTAGCTAATCGTAAAAAAATCGTAAATCGTAAATTAAAAATCAAAAACTGTAAATCAAAAACTGTAAATCAATTATCTGTTGTTTTGAAAAAAAATACGAAAATACAAAAACAAAAGTTTAATACCAACTTTTATGCCTATTTGAGTGCATGGCTTTCTATCGCAACAAATTTGGTTCTTTTTTTGCTGAAGCTCTGGGTAGGTTTGCTAACTAATTCAGTAGCAATAATTGCCGATGCTTGGCATACTTTATCAGACTCAATAAGTTCTATAATAATACTTGTAGGAATAAAAATTTCGGAAAAAAAAGCTAATAAAAAATATCCGTTTGGTTTTGGACGAGTAGATATTATTGCCTCAATAATTCTTGGAATTTTGCTATCTGTTGTTGGCTTTGAATTTATGATAAAAGGAATTAAAAGTCTTTTAAATAAAGATGTTGCCAATTTTGGCTGGTTGGCAATTGTTGTTACAATTATTTCTATTTTGGTAAAAGAAGCGATGGCACAATTTTCTTTTTGGTCTGCCAAAAAAACGGGTAAAAAGTCGCTGAAAGCAGATGCTTGGCATCATCGTAGTGATGCTTTGTCTTCTTTGCTGATACTTATTGGAATTTTTATCAGTAAATATTTCTGGTGGATCGACGGTTTGTTAGGTATTATTCTTGCTCTTATAATTTTTTATACTGCTTTTGAAATATTAAAAGATAATATTTTGAGCTTTTTAGGCGAAAGTCCTGATGATAAGTTGATTGGTAAGTTGAAAATTATTGCAAATAAAGAAGCAAAATTTGACACAGCTTTACATCACGTTCATATTCATAATTATGGAAATCATACAGAAATAACTTTTCATATTGTTCTGCCTGCCAAAATGACAATTGAACAAGCTCATAAAATAACTGAAAATATAGAACAACAAATTAGTAATGAGTTAGATATGATAGCAACAATTCACATAGACCCTCTGAGTTAAAAGTTGCCAAGTTGAAAGTTAAAAGTTATCAAGTTATCAAGTTATCAAGTTATCAAGTTATCAAGTTATCAAGTTATCAAGTT
>JAOZQN010000804.1 GCA_029932195.1 Bacteroidales bacterium
ATAAAAAATAAAACATTGATTTACATCTTTTTATCAACTCCGAAACTTTAGTTGTATAATTATCCAAAATAGTTGGATTTTGATTTATGCTCCAGCAAACTCCACTGGCAGTAATATTGTATCCGTTATCGTCTGTTATATTACCACCACAAGTTGCTGCTGCATAACTTATATTTGTTACCAAACTTGTTGTAACAGCTGGGAGCGTATGAGTAGTAAAAGTTATTTCGTTACTATATCCAGTTCCAGTTTCATTAATTGCATAGGCTCTTACATAATATTTAGTTCTTACTTGTAGGTCTTCTAATTGGCTCACAAAACTTTCTGCAACATTTGTTTCTCCTTTGTAAGTTTTATAATTATTTGTATTAGGGTCTGCTTCGGTACTCCAACAGTGCCCATAAGCAATAATTTTGGAACTACCAATATTTGTAATATCTCCTGCTATTGCTACGTTTGCATAGTCTTGTTTTACAACTTCACCAATTGTAACAATTGGTGTGCTTACGGATTGCGAAATTTGAATAGAAATATTTGTATTCTCGCCTTTTTCAACATTTGTGTTTATTGTATTATTATCATACCCGTCTTTTTTTACAGTTATTTCGTAACTGCCCTTTTCTATATCTGCAAAAATAAATTTACCCTCACTATCGGTTGCCGTAGTATTCGATGGTATTGATACAATTGCTTCCGACACTGCTTCGTTTGTTTTGGCATCTGTAACTGTGCCTTTTATGCTACCTGTTTTGTTGCAGTTTGTTAAAAATAAAGATATTAACAAAATTATTACGATTATTGAATGTTTTGATTTCATTTTTTTGCATTTTAAATAGTTTACTCTCCGTATATTATAAAATTTTCGCTACGCATACATCTTTTAGGTGAACATATTTCTATATAAAAGACATCAAATTCGTCATAACTTTGAACAAGGGGTTCTAATTGGTCTTCTATTTTCATTTTTTCATAAATACCATCGTCTTCTGTTTCCCAAATAATAATAATACCATTTCCTCCTGTGTGCCTACATAATGAAATCATAACTTTTTCCCTGCCTTGCGGTTCCCACTTTATATCTTGCAGTTCTCCTTCTTTCCATTCGGTTGTGGCAGTTGGAGTTATAAAACCTTCGCCGGGCAATGGTGCTTCTTTTTCGCAAGACATTGCAAATAAAATTATTACTATAAGAATTAGTTTGTTTTTCATTTACTGTTTTTTTTAATAAATAGGATTAATTATTCCTCCACTTCTTATATATTTTTTTCTTCCAAAATTTTCAAAAACAAGCGATATTTGATGTGTAGGAAATGGAGAGTCTATTTTACCAAGTTGAACTTCGGAACTAATAATAATTGTGAGAAATTTATACATAGTAAAACCTAATCTATATGATAATTTGTGTCCAGAAAAAACTTCAAATTCTTTTTTTAAAGGAGTTTTGAAACCAACTCCTGCATATAAATAATATTTTTCTTTATTTTTTCTTTTACTATTTATACTTCTGTAAGAAAAATCTATTGCTAATTTTAAATTTGTTTTCTTTTTCATTATTTCTATATCAAAATTAGGTAGCAAGAACCAGTTTTTTTGATATTCATTTCCTCTTGAATAATCTTGTATAGTTCCTCCACCATTTATTCGGTAAATAACAGGATGTAATATTACTCCATTGTTATTATAACTAACAGGTTTAAAGTCTTGCGAAGAAAAGCCAAGCCAAACATAATTATTGGAAAGTAAAGCTCCTGTATTAAATGAAACAAAAAAATGCTCTTCGGAAAAACTTTCTATAGATGTTGGTAATACTGCATGTTCAAATTGCAATTGGTCTGGAAAAATATAAGTTTCTGGTTTTTGATTGATAAAATTAAAATTTACTCCTAATCCAAACTTTAATCTCCATTTTTCATTTAACGGCACTTTATAGGAATAAATAAATACAGCATTTGTATTTTCTAAATCAGCAAATTCTTCTTTAAAAAAATAAATGCCTATTGCAGTATTTTTTAAAGATTTTTCTGAGGTTGCTTCTAAATTAACATCAGCGGATAATAAATATGATTTATAATTTATTTTATTGTGATATATACTTAGATGTTTTATACTTCCTCTAAAATAGTTCGTATTTCCTGTTAATGCAGGATTAGATTTTATTGTATTTTGATAATCAAACTGTCCTATTACATTTAGCGTTTGGATTATTAAAATTATAATTATAATAATTTTTTTCATGATTTTTTTTTTAAAATTTATAAGTCAATTTATGGCATATTTCAGAAGAGTAAGGCATTTTAAAATTTTGGTAAGGCAAAGTAAAATTAATAATTAGCCAATTTAAGCGAAGTTATTTTTTTCTT
>JAOZQN010000203.1 GCA_029932195.1 Bacteroidales bacterium
CCACTCCGACAAGTGTATTTTTGTCAAAATCAAGGCGGATACAAATTTTAAAAACACAATGAGCATGTCTCATTGCATTCACTGTAAATGAGTATTTTAAAATTTTTATCCAACGCCGAGTTTGGCAAAAAGACGCTTGTCGGAGTGGACTCAATATTTATTCAAATTTCAATTTTATTCTACTAATAGGTCTTTATCTATTGTAAGCCAAATATCTACGTCGTCGCCTAGATCTGCTTTCCAGTTCTTTTTTGGAGAATGTTTCCAAATCATGGCACTTATTGTATCTTGTTTAGTAATAACAGATTCATCGTAAATTGCAGTTCCAATATTTAGGAAAAATTCTGCGGCAAGCAGTGCGGCATCATCTTTTGTTAGTCCTATTAGATTAGGAACGGAAGTTATGCTTGCGTCTTTTTTGGAACGACCAACAACGAGGTCTATTTTTGTTCCAGATACTATCATTGTGCCAGGTTGTATTATTTTGCCATCAACAATTTGCTCTAAAATTAAATTTTCGTATTTACTATCTCGATAATCTAACTTTCCTATTTTTAGACTGTGTGTAACAATCTCTGATTTTGCCTGAATCAACGAAATATTTCGTAAATTTGGCATAGAAACTTTTTGAGGAATAATAGTTTTTTTTGTTAAAAAAACAGTCCTTCCTTTTTTTATCATAAAATTAAAAGTTGGAGTTTGGTCAACTATTGTTCCACGTTCGCCGTGTGCTTCGAAAACGGAATCAATAATTTTGATTTTAATTTTCTTATTTTTTGCAACTTGCTCTGCTTCGGCAACAGTTAAGCCCTCAAAATTTGGTGTAAAAAATTGCTTACCATGATTAGTAAACGATTTTAAATAAAATAAAGTGCCAAATAAAACCACAAAAATAAAAGTGATAGCAAGCACAATATTTATTATAAATTTTTTTGAGATAAAAAATTTAAAAAAACTTAATATAGAATTTTCAGAAGAACTCATGTTGGTGGTTAGTTAAAAGTTATAAAGTTTTTGAGTTGTCGTGTTGTTTAGTTGTCATGTTTTTGAGTTGTTAGTTGTCGTGTTTTTGCTTTATTTTTTTTTACGCTTTGCGTAACTCTCAATACGATAACTTCCAACTCAAAATTAATTAAAAATTCTTGTTCCAAAAACATAGTGACTTAGCCAATATTTAGACTCGTTTAAGTTAATAATACCTACACCATAACTTGAAGAAGTATGAATAAATTTTCCTTCACCAAGATATATTCCAGAATGTGTAATTGTTTTATTGGTTCTATAAGTTTTTGTGAAAAAGATAAGGTCTCCTCTTTTTAAACTATCTTTGTTCAATATTTTGTTTCCATAGACGGATATTGCTTGTGAACTACGTGGAATAGCAATATTTATGTCTCTAAATGAGGCAAATAGCAGTCCAGAACAGTCAATACCTTTAATGCTTGTGCCTCCCATACGATGTCGTGTTCCTATATATTTTTTTGCACTTAAAATAAGTGATTCGGCAGATATGCTATCTAACTCCAATAATTTTTCTATTCCAATTAATAATTTTTTATTTTGCACAGACTGTGTTGCTAATCCTTCGGGTTTGTTAGTATCTTTTTTCTTTTGTTTATCTTTTTTTTCTGCAGGCGGAGTGTTTTTATATGTTTTGGTCCCTTTTATAAGTGCTTTTGTTCCAGGAATATCTATTTTTATAAATAAAGAATTATTATTTTCCTTTTCTTCTTTCTCAATAATTAAATTATTATTTTGTTCTATTGATTGGATAATTATTATTTGTAAAAATGTTATTAAAATTATTTTTTTCATGTTTTTTATATTATTATAATGTGGTGAAACTTTGTTTTTTTTATACAATTTTCTGTAAATAATTTGGATCTTAAGGTGTAAACTAAATCAAAAATCGTAAATTGTAATTATTTTTCCTCTTTTTTTATTTCATTATATAGGGTGTCTCTTTCTATTGGTTTTCTGTTTACGTCTTTTATTAGTTTTATAATATCGTTTGTGGTCATTGATGGTTTTTGTTTGTCGCCAGCCATTGTATAAATTTTTGTAGAATCGTCTATTGTTCCATCAAGGTCATCAACTCCGTAGTTTAGAGACATTTGAGCATTTTCTTTTCCTATCATAACCCAGTATGCTTTTATGTGGTCAAAATTATCAAGATAGATTCTTGAAATAGCATAATTTTTAAGATCCTCTATTACAGATGTTTCTGTGATGTGAGATAATTTATTATTTTCATTTCTAAATTTTAGAGGAATAAATGTTTGAAATCCTTTGGTTTTATCCTGTAAATCTCTCAACCTTTCTAAGTGATTTATCCTATGAGAATAATTTTCTATATGTCCATAAAGCATTGTAGCATTGGAGGGTATGCCAAGTTCATGTGCTGTTTGGTGAATTTCTAACCATGTTTTAGATTTAGACTTTTCGTGGCAAACTTGTTTTCTTATGTCAGCATCAAAAATTTCTGCACCTCCTCCTGGAATTGAGTCTAGCCCATATTCTTTTAGCTTAGTGAGTCCACCTTTTATTGTCATTTTAGATTTTTTAATCATAAATTCCAATTCTACGGCAGTAAATGCTTTTATGTGGATATCTGGAATTATTTTCTTGATTTTTTTCAACATTTTACCATAATAATAAATGTCTCTGTGCGGATGAACTCCCCCTACAATATGCACTTCGGTAACATCTGTATCTTTATATTTTTCAACAAGTTCCACTATTTTTTCAAAATCATATTCCCAAGCATCTTCGTTGTTAAATTTACGAGAATATGAACAGAAGGTGCAACTATAAATACAGATATTTGTTGGTTCTATATGAAAATTTTTATTAAAAAAAGTCTTATTTCCGTGCCTTCGCTCTCTAATATAATTTGCAAGAAGTCCAAGATATGGCAGGTCTGTTTTTTCGTAAAGATAAAGACCTTCTTCTGTCGTAATTCGCTTATTATCAAGAATTTTTTTTGCTATTTCTTTTTGCTTTTCAGCTGTTGATGATAAATTAAGCAATTCTTTTATTTGTTTTTTCGACATTTATTATTTGTTTATTCGTTTATTGGTCTATTTGTTTATTAGTTATATTGTTAATTATAAGATAACTGCAACAACTTTACAATAAAATAAAATATAATTTTAAAAATTGGCACAAAGTAACTAAAAATAATAAATATTTTCAAATTTAAACTACAATTATTTTGATTTTGGACTTCGTTGTTTACCAATTATATTTTTTATAATTTTATTCCTAAAACGAGGACATCGTCTGTTTGTTCGTTTTCACCCTTCCACTTTTTAAAAGTATTAGTTAAAAACTCTTTTTGTTGGCTCATATTTTTACCCGATATTTCTGTTAGTAACCTTTTGAAATGCTTGGTTTTAAATTTAGAAAATTTTTCGCCACCAAATTGGTCTGGAAATCCGTCGGAGAACATATAAATCGTATCATCTTTTTGATAATTTATATAAATATTTGAAAAATCTTTTTCAAGTAAATATACTCCAATGGGTTGTTTATCTGCTTTATATTGTGTTAGTAGTTTTTCTCTAATAATATAAATAGAATTATTTGCTCCTGCAAAATTTATTTCTTTTTTTATCTCTATTTATCAAACAAATAGACATATCCATGCCGTCTTGTGAATCTTTAAAATTACCTGTTTGTTTTAGTGCATATTTAATTTTGATACGCAGGCTGTTCAATATTTCGGCAGAGTTTATTTTAGTTTTATTTACAATAATTTCGTTTAAAAAAGAAATGCCAAGTGCACTCATAAAAGCTCCTGGAACACCGTGTCCTGTGCAATCAGCAGCAACTATTATTTGGATATTTTCTTTTTCATACGACCAATAATAATCGCCACTTACAATATCTCGTGGCGAATAAAAAACAAAATAATTCTTTAAAATCCTGTCTAATTGTTCATTAGTTGGTAACAAGGCAGATTGAATTCTACTGGCATAATTTATGCTGGATAAAATTTCATTTTGTTGATGCTCTAATTTAGTATTTTGTTCATTAATATTCTCATTCTGAATAGTTATCTCTTCGTTTTGATTACTAATTATAGTGTTTTTTTCTTTTAATACATTATTATGCTTTTTTTTCTTTCGGTATAAAATAAAAATTATTATAGTAATTATCCCCAAAAAAAGTAATGATATTATTAAAATTATAAAATTATTTTTGGCTTGTCGGATAGCTTCTTCTTGCTCCAAAATTTTGATTTGAGTATGAGAAATTTCTTCTTTTATTGTAGAAATTTCACGTTCTAATTGAATTAGTAAACTGTGCAAATAATTAATAAGAGCAGAAGATTGTTCTGTTTTGGGTTTAGATATTTCGTCTTCAAGCGTTATTTTTATTTCTTTTATTACTACTTGTTTTATTTCTATAACCGTTGTTAGATATTTTAATGTGTCTGTTAATGTTTTTTCTTGTTTGTCAATAAACTCGGTTAATTGCAAATTAGAATTTAAAAGTTCAGTTGTATCAATTTTTATAATACTCAAATCTATTTTGTCCAATTCGCTCTCTACTGAATATTGATTAAATGTGTTGTTTTTTAAACTTAAATTAAGACTATCCGATTTTAACAAAACAGTGTTGATGGATAATATTGTATCTACTTTTATTTTTTGAATACTATTTGTATCTTTTTCTATATCAACTATTTCAGGAGGATTATTATTATCTTTTATTTTTGCTAAAAAAAATTCTTTCTGAACTCCATTTATATCAAGCTTAAATTTTAAATCTATCTTTTGAACCTTTTCATTTTCAGACAATTGGTAATAACTTGAAAATTCGTAAGTTGTATTTCCTGAAGGTTCTACAGTTGTGTGACCAGTAACACTACCCTGACTAAACTTTCCTCTTTCATTTTTATCCACCTCATACGTTTTTATATTTGTTGTAATAAAAGGCTTTACTTCTATTTTTGCATTTTTTGTAAAATAATTTTTAGGAAATTTAATTTTTGTAATAACTTTTATGTAGTTATTATTTTGGTATTCAAAGTTATTATCTACAATTATTTTATGCTTATTATTTAACATGCTGTTTATATCTTGCGAAAAAGCAGAGGAAGAAATCATCAAAAAAAGATAAAATAATATAGCTATTTTAAAACTAATGTGTGTAAAAGTATTTTTCATTTTCATAATTTAATTATTTTGTTTCAAAAGTAAAATAGTTTATTATTTTTTACAAAAGTAAAAAACATTTTAGAATTTATGTTTTTTTGCATAATAATTTGTATTTTTGTAAAAATATAAAATTAAAATAATTATGCCAGAAATAAGTAGATTTTATGGAATTCGTATTTTTATGTTTTTTAGAGAACATAATCCTCCACATTTTCATGCTAAATATCAAGGATACGAAGCAATATTTGAGATAAAAGATGGAACAATTAGGGGCGAGTTTCCAAGAAGAGCATTAAAAATAGTGTATGAATGGATGGATTTACACAAAGAAGAGCTATTGGATAATTGGAAAAACATAGAAAATAGAGAAGAATTAAATAATATTGACCCTTTAAAATAAATAATTATGAAATTGATTTCGGTAAAAGAAGCTAATTATATAGAAAATTATAGCATTGCTTTAACTTTTAGCGATGGACTAAAAAAAGTTGTTGATTTAGAAAAAGAATTATGGGGCAAAGTATTTGAACCATTGAAAAATAGAGACTTTTTTAAAACTTTTTCGTTAAATCCTTTTACAATAGAATGGGCAAATGGAGCAGATTTTGCACCAGAATTTTTATATGAAATAGGAACAGAAATTTAAAATAATATAAGTAGTCTCTGGACGGAAATAGGTAATAAGCAATCATACAGTGTGTTATCTTGTTAAATTGGTTTGAATGTTTTGTATTTTACAAACTTATAGCATTGTCTGTTTTTTTTACACCGTGATTATCAGTGTTTTATCTTTTTTTGTTTTTAAACATTCAAATTGATTTAGCCTTGTATTTATTTGATATATAAATTGTTATCTATTTCCGTCCAGACACTAAGTAGTAAAAAAAAAATATTGATTTTTATTCACCCTCTCACTTTAAGAGAGAGGGTGAATACGTTAAAGAAACTTATTTCCTCCCTCCTAACTTCCGCCAGCCTCCTTCCTAATTTATTTATGTCTTATTGAATAAATTAGTAACCAAAGTATTAAAAATGTGGCAATTGCAATTCCTACAACGCTAAATATTGGAATACTAAAAACTGTTGGCATAGTTTCGGGTTTGGCTACTGTAATTATTGATGAGCCAAGTATTAATGCAGTCGTAATAATAGAAAGGACTAATTTATTAGTGAAAACATCTATTTTTTTTATAAAGGTATCAAAACCTACAATAGAAATATTTGTCTTTAATTCACCAGAGCGTATTTTTTCTATAATATACTTTAAATCAACGGGTGAGCTGTAAAATAGTGAAGACATTTGTGCAAAAGAAAATTGCAACTCCGATTTTATATTGTTGATAGAATATTGTTCTCTTATAATTTTATAAGTATATGGTTTTATATATTTTAGAGGATTAAATTTAGGATAAAGTTTTTTTCCTACGCCATCGAGAATTGATAATGCTCTGAACATAAGAAAAATAGCTCCTGGCATTTGAAGTTTGTATTTGAAAAATATTTTTTGAAGCCGAATTACGAGTTCTTTCATGTTTAATTCTCCAACGTCAAGGATAATAAAATCATCTATAAGTTCTTGCAGGTCGTTTTCAAAAGAGGCAAAATCTTCTATTTCACTTTTTACAGATAGCCGGCGAATACTGGTAGCCATTGCTTTAGCATCTTGTGTAGTGAGAGCAAAAAATAAATCTGATATTTGAAATTTTTGTTTTTTTGTAAGCCTGCCAACCATTCCAAAATCTATGAGAGCAATGGTTTCGTTAGGATAAATAAGTATATTTCCTGGATGCGGGTCGGCATGAAATAATCCATATTTGAAAATTTGCATCAAATACATTTTTATTCCTTTTTCTGCAATTCGTCGTCTTGATAATCCCCATTTTTTAATTTGTTCTATATCAGTTATTTTACAACCACTAATAAATTCAAGCACAAGAACCTTAGATGTTGAATATTCTAAATATGGTTTTGGAATTTTAAGAGAATTATATCTATCATAAATCTTATGAAATCTTAAAATACTTCTCGCTTCTGTGGTGTAGTCCAGTTCTTTAAGCATCATTTCTTCAAACACATCAACAATTTCGGAGGGGTTCAAAATACCAATATTTTGGAAGTATCCAGAAGTTAATTTCACAAATTCTCTCAATAGACGAAGGTCTGTTTTTACCTTCTCTTCTGCTTGTGGTCTTTGAACTTTTATTACAGCATCTTCACCCGATTTTAGTCGCACACGATGCACCTGACCTATTGACGCTGAGCCAATTGTATGATTGTCAAAATATGAAAAAAGGTCTTCTATTTTTTGTCCAGTTTCTTTTTCTATAATTGCTTTTGCGGTAATAGTGCTAAATGGAGGGACGTTTGCCTGCAATTTTTCAAATTCTTTGATAAGGGGTTCGGGTAAAATATCGGGGCGATTACTGAGATATTGTGCTAATTTAATGGCAGTTGCCCCCATCTCTTCTATTACCATCCTTATTCGTTCCCAACGATTATATTTTTCTAAAAAATCGTTGGCAGCATATTGGAATGAGACTTGTTTTTTTGCAGAAATAAATTTCCGTAAAGACGAATTTATAATAACATCTTCAAAACTATATTTGAGTAGTATATTTATTACTTCGCCAATTCGGCTAATATTTTTTACAGCTTTGAACAATTTTGTGGAATTTTATGGAATTTTAAATTTTAAGAAAGTAAATATATAGTTTTTTTGATAAATAAGACTCAGAAGTGTTAATCTCTTCTTTGCTATTTATTTATTTCAATCAATATAGAATCAATGTTTATGCCTTGTTCTATCCAAAAATCTTGATAATATTTTAGCTCTTTTTCTAAATTTATATTTTCACCTTTTAATTTTCTTTGATAACAAGTTAAAATTATTCCTGTCATATCATCAGGATGTAAAATTCCCATTTTAAATAAATTATTTGTTAATTCGGTATCTCCCCATAAACCCCAACTATTTCTCAAATACCTTCCAAAACTATCATGAACAGAATAACTGAATTCCTTATCAGGCAAGCATTTAATCCATTTTTTTAGCCCGTCATTTAACAACGTGTCTAATTGTAATAAACATTCATTAAAATTAGTTGGTTGCCAATTTATTTTGCCTATTGTATCGGCCTTGTTTTTATTGAGTTGTTTAATTAAACTATCACATTGGATTAGATTCAAAGAGTTTAATTCTTTTTCTAGGTGTTTTTGTTTTGTGTTTTCATTAATATTGCAAGAGACAAAAAGAATAATTAAAAGAATGATTAAATATTTCATTTTCAATGTTTTTTTGTAGTTTAATAGGTTATGTAAGTCTAGTATAACTACAAGAATTGCATTTATTCAAAAAATATTAGTATTTCTAAACATTCACCCTCTCATTGTGGTGAGAGGGTGAAGAGATTTTATTTTTATTATTTTTTGTCGTTGTCAGGTTTTTTGTCTTTTGTTTTTTTCGTCGTTTTTTTCTTTTTTGTTGTAGTTTTTTTTGTCTTCTTTTTTTTATCTTTGTCTTGTTTTATTAGTTTTTCCAAAATATCTATTCTATTTCGGAGTTTTTCTACTTCCTTTTGTTTAACAAATTTCAAATTTTGAACTGTGTTATCTACTACGTCTTTCATTTTTTTATCAAAATCTGTTCTTTGTTCGTCTGTATTTTTCTTAAAATCGTCCATTATTTTTTTGCCTTCTTCTTCCGATAATTTTCCGTCTTTTATCAGGTCTTCTATGAGTGTAGTCATTTTTTCTTTTGCCAACGAGGCAAATCCTACACTTGTATATAAAAACTTTTTAAATAATTTTTCCATAATTTTTTAGTGTTTTAAAGTGGAGGGGGTAGGGTAGAGGTTGGAGAGAGTTAGGTTGGAGGAGGTTAGGTTGGAGTGAATTAGGAGGAGTAATATAACGTGTTTTTGTTATTCTCTCTATCTTGAATACCTAATTCCTCTGTTCTAAATACCTAACTCCCTCCTAACTTCCTCCGTCCTTCTTCCTAATTTCCTCCTAATTAATTTTATTTTTTTGCTACATAGGATTCTAATTCTTCTACTCTTTCCATAAGGTCTTTTATGTCGTCTTTTTTGGCGTATTTAAACTTTTTGGTAGCTTTTTCTACAAAGTTTTTCATTTGCGATTCTATATCACCTTTTTTCTCGCCCATTTCTTTAATAAAGTCATCAACGATTTTTTTGCCTTCTTCAGTTGTTATTTTTTTATCTCTAATTAGTTCGTTTACAGTCTCTTCTACACGCTCTCGTGTAATAGCTGCAATTCCTACTCCTGTGTATAATAATTTTTTGAAAATTGATTCTTTTTTTTCTTCCATGATCTTTATTGGTTTATTGGTTTATTGGTCTAATAGTTTATTTCGGCGTTTTTTATTTTTTATTATAAATTTGTCCTCTACTTTTGGCTTGATAAACATAAATAAAAATTTTATCATCGTTTATTGTTAGCATAATTCTAAATTTCCCAAAACGTTTCTTATAAGATTGCAAACCCTTATAAAAATGTCCTTTTACTTGTCCATCATTTTCCTTGTATGGATTAATTAAAACAGCTTTTTTCCACAATTCAAAAGCTAATTTTATATGTTTTGGTTGTTTATCTATGTATTTTGCAGGTTGTTTGGCAATGCTTAAATTATATTTTTTCATGCTACATGCGTAAAATTAGAAAAATCGCCTTTTGCAATTTCTGTAAGTCTTTGCATTGCCGTTTCATCTGTGTAAAGTTCTAAACCTTCTCGCAAATCTTCCATGTTATCTATTAATTTATTATATTCTTTTTTTATTTCTTCGCTTTCTACTTTAGATAGAGAAAGAAAAAGCATATTAAAAATGGAAGATAAAGCAAAATACAAGCTATCTAATATTTTTATTTCCTGCTCTGCCTCTTCTTTTGTTAGGTCGCTATAAATTATACTGTCGTCTTTAAGTTCTGTATTAGCAAAATTTAAAGCCTCTTTTAATATTTCTAACATTTTCTCATCTTCGCTTTTTTGCAAAATAATTGCTTTATTTGTCTTTTTTAAAGTGTAAAATAAAACTGTTATTAATATATTCTTTCTTTTATTTTCCATATTTCATTGTTCTTTTTCTGGCATAAGCCAATTAAAAACTTAGCACTAATAATTTGGTGGCGTTATTTAATGGTGACATTGCTAAAAATTGTTAC
>JAOZQN010000805.1 GCA_029932195.1 Bacteroidales bacterium
AACATTATATACGTAATAATCAATTAATTATAAACTCCGAAACTTCAGTTTGTAACTTTACAACTTTATACTTTTTGCAAATGTAGCAACTATATTTTGGAAAAAAAGTAAATTTCTAATAATAAAATAACTCACTTATAATAAACATATTATATTTCCACTAATACTGCTCTTTTTTATAAAACTATTTTTTAGAAATTTTGTTAATGTGCTAAAAATTGTCTAATAAAATTCTTTTTATATCTTTGTTTTTGTTAATCCTTTAACCTATAAATTCATGAACAACAAAAAAGTGAAATTCTCAAAAGCCGTTTTAGTCCTATTTCTAATATTATCTATTAGTTATAATTCATTTTCCCAAAGTAATTTAACTGTTGATATAGAAATTCAAAATCTAACAACTAAAATAAAAGACGGAATAATTATCGCAAAAGTTTCTGGCGGTAAAAGTCCCTATATTTATAAATGGTCTAATCAGGGAACTTCGCTTGATTCTGCTTATGCAAGAAAACTTACCGAAGGAATAAAATATAACTTACTAATAATAGATAGTAATAAAGACACTTTATATAAAGAGGTTATTGTTCCTGCAACTTCTTTAAATGAAAAATTTAACTCCGCACTAACTCCTGCTGTAGATTTTATTGGTAAATTTATTATGGCAGATATTTTTGCCCTCATGCAAATTTACGACCCAATTATAAAAGATAAGAATGGCGAAACAGCCCTGCATCCAAACGGAGATCCACAAAAAATGAAAATTCCAATAATTGTTGTGTGGCTTGTTATTGGAGCTGTATTTTTCACATTTAGAATGGGATTTATAAATTTTAGAGGAATAAAACATTCCATAGATTTAGTTCGTGGAAAATACGATAAACCAGGAAGCGAGGGAGAAGTTACACATTTTCAGGCACTTGCAACAGCACTTTCGGCAACAGTAGGACTTGGAAATATTGCAGGAGTAGCAATAGCCATGTCAATTGGCGGACCAGGAGCAACATTTTGGATGATTGTCGCAGGACTGCTTGGCATGTCCACAAAATTTACTGAATGCACACTTGGAGTAAAATACCGAAAAATAGATAAAAAAGGCGAAGTTTCAGGCGGTCCTATGTATTATATGACCGAAGGATTAAAAAAACGAGGATTAGGAAAACTTGGAAAAATACTTGCTGTTATTTTTGCCGTCCTCGTAATTGGAGGCTCGCTTGGTGGCGGAAATATGTTTCAAGCAAATCAGGCATTTGCACAACTTGCTGTAATTGCTCCTTCGTTGAGTGGATATGGAGCTATTTTTGGAATTGTTCTTGCCGTGTTAGTGGGATTTGTAATTATTGGGGGTATCAAAAAAATAGCAAAAGTAACCGACAAAATTGTTCCAATTATGGCAATTTTATATGTTGTGGTTGCAATGATAATTATTCTCAAAAACATAGGGCATACAGGAGAGGCATTGAGCTTAATTTTTAATGGAGCTTTTTCTGCCGACGCACTAAAAGGTGGAGTAATTGGTGTAATGATAGTTGGATTTCAGAGAGCAGCATTTTCCAATGAGGCAGGTGTAGGCTCGGCTTCAATTGCACATGCGGCAGTAAAAACCGACGAGCCAGTTTCCGAAGGACTGGTTGCACTTCTCGAACCATTTATAGATACCGTAGTAATTTGCACAATGACTGCTCTTGTTATTATTTATACAGGAATGTATCAAAATCCCGACGGATTAGATGGAGTTGCATTAACTTCGGAAGCATTTGCATCAGTTTTCTCGTGGTTTCCTTTTATTTTAGTAATTGCCATTATGCTATTTGCCTTTTCTTCAATGATTTCGTGGTCTTATTACGGTCTTAATGGTTTTAAATATTTGTTTGGTAGATTTTTTAAAAACGAAAAAATAGTTAAAAATATTTATTATGCAATATTCCTAATTTTTGTAATAATAGGCTCGGCTTCCAGTTTGGGAGCAGTCTTAGATTTTTCGGATATGATGATTTTAAGTATGGCTTTTCCCAATATCCTTGCACTATTTCTTCTTTCCAAAGAAGTTAGAATGGATTTAAAATCATTTATGAAAAGAATAAAATCTGGTGAGATAAAAAAATATAAATAAGTAGATTGACAATTTTAAATTTACGATTTACGATTGGTTTACACTTGATAATCAGGAGTAAATTAATTGTCAATTATCCATTTTAAATTGTCCATCTACTTAAATAGACAGATATGAAGATTACTTTTTTGTTCTCTAATATATTTATTATCAGGCGAAAGCTAATTAAAAACTAAACACTTAAAACGGGTGTAATTCTATTTTGTACATAAAAGCCGTAGGCTTGATATGTTTGTAGCCAC
>JAOZQN010000806.1 GCA_029932195.1 Bacteroidales bacterium
AATTTTTCATCCGCTGTTTGAAAAATTGCGAAATCATTGCTTTTCATTTGCTGTTAAAAAAATACAACTGCAATCCAAGAAAATGATATGTGCTTGTTATTCAGTCTTATTACCATTTTGTCTCATCATATTTTATCAAATAAGATGTTATTTCAATGGTGTTTATATTTTCTGTTTGTTCTTTTACATTGTCTGGATATTTTATATTTTCCGGACTAAAAACAATATATATTCCTTTATTCAAACCGAGACTTTTGCAATAATAAGCTAATTGTTTCTTTCCTTCTTCAAATCGTCCTGGACTGTAATAAACTTTTGTTTCTATTAAAAACTCTTCGTTTGCAATATTTATAATAATATCACTTTTTCCTAATCCAGTGTCTGCTTCTCTGTATATTTTTCCTTTTAATTCTCGCATTGTTGCTGTAATATAAGTTTCAAAGCTATATATTAAAGCACTTTCTTTAAGTGATTTATAATTTCCGTTGTTATCTTTTGTCATAAATACTTTAAAACCGCGTCTTTTAACATAGTCCTTATAAGTATCAATTAGTTTTTTAATTTTCAAATTACCTTTTTCAGTAAAATATTCTTTTGCAAAAATAGTTCTGCTGATATATTTTTTTTCACCGTTTGTATATGGATAAAATGCTTTGTATAATCTTTTTTTATAAAATGGAACCCAAAAAGTTACAAAACCATATTTGTCTTTTTTTATTAATCCGTTTGTGTGTAATAATTTTATGCTTTCTCTGTCTATTTCAAAAGGAATTTCATCGTCTGTAAATAACAATTTTTCGACAAAATTTCGTTCTTCTTTTGCTTTGTTCAATATGTTTGAAAAATTTTTATCAATTGCTTCTGTTAGATACCAATCTTCAACTTTTAAATAATCATTGTAACCAACTTCTTTTTTATCAGGATTATTTTCGACAAGTTTTTTTGCAAATCCATTTACTAATCCAGGTTGATTAGCTGTTATTTGAATAATTTTTTCTTTGACATTTTTTTTAAATTTTTGTTTTGTGGCATTTTCATGTAATGTGAAAAGTTCGTAAACTTCTTTTGTTGTAAAATATGGAACATTTAAGTTATCAGTAATATTAAAAGGACTTGCATTATCACTAATAACTCCTACAATATTTTTAACGCCTACAAGAATAACACTTTTCAAACAATGTTTTAGTCTTGAATGATAAACTCTCCGTATTGAATGTAAAAATGTTCCAAAATATTCGGGATTAATTTCTTCTACTTCATCTATTATCAAAACGCATTTTTTATCCTTTATTTCTGAAATATCATTAAATATTTTTGACATTTCATTTTCTTCTATTTCTGTTTCCCAAAAATTATTAAGTTGCTTTGTAAATTCTTCTAAAAATGTTTTTAGAGTAGTTTTTATATAGCCTTCAAAACTTATCTGAGTAACTTTATAATCTTGTTTTTCTAATTCTTCTGCAAGCTGTCCAAAATAAGTGCTTTTTCCTGTTTGTCTCGGTGCCCAAATAGTAAAATACCTTTCATCTTTAACTAACTCTATTCCTTTGTTTATTAACTCTATCCTATTTATTGTATAATGTTTTGAAGGTATGTTTGGACCTGATGTATTAAATTTTTTCATACTTGTTTTTTTATAAAATTAAGAAAATAAACCCTAAAAGTTTTTTCACTTTTAGGGTAAATTGTTAAAAAATAATTTCATATCCATTTGAAGGACAATAATCACCACTATTTTTTATTTCTTCCAACATTTCCCTGACTGTTTTTTCAGGTCCACTTATCGTAATTGTTGCTTCAATTGCTTGTTGTCCAGAATAATATGTTGAAACTTTTTCAACAACCCAATTACAACCATTTTCATAACCAGATACTTTTTTTTCTCCACTTTTTAAAGCATCTCCAAGTTTATAACAAGCGTATAGATTAAATCCAAGACATTTATATGTATTTAGACCTACATCTTTCACTAAATATCCAACAACAGCAACTCCTCTACAAACATCTTCACTACTCTGGGAATAAGATGTTTTACTTGTAAAAGTAAAAATGGTTATAACCATTATTATTAAAATGAAATTTTTCATTAGATTGATATTATAAATTATCCTACTCTTAACGATTTTCGAAACTCGTCTAATTTTTTGTTTATACAGGTTTATTAGAATATTTATTCCTGTTTTTGATTTTATGTCTATTAATCTTGACGGATTTTTGTTTTTTGCATTTTCATATATAATGAGTTGCCTTTTTTTGTATCTGATATTAGATGTATAAACATAAACGAGTTTAAATTCTTCTGATTATAACGTATTTTGTTGAAATTTGTATAAGTCTCTAAATTTAATACCT
>JAOZQN010000807.1 GCA_029932195.1 Bacteroidales bacterium
TACTACTTTTTTTTTAATTTTTTATCTTTTTTTTGATACTGGCTGTGTAGTTACATATTGAAAATGTACAAGATATTTTAGATGAAATTATTGAGCGAAGCGGTTTATTAATTACGGTTGATAAAGGCGAGTATTACCAATTTGCACACCTGACCATGCAGGAATATTATGTGGCAAAACAATTGGCAAACAGTCCAGCGGAATTATTAAAGCGATTTAAGGATGATAATAACACATGGCGTGAAACACTAAAATTATGGTGCGGTCTTGCTGATGATGCAACTCAAATGGTATCTAACATATTTGAAATTGAGCCAATTATAGCTTTTGAGTGTTTGGCGGATGCCCGAAGTATAGAGCCAGAAGTCTCCGATAGAATTATCAAACATTTTGATAAATTGTTGATGCAAACAACACCGAATATTACAGAAATTGAAAAAGCTTTTGGAGTATTAGCTTCAGATTTACGACCGCGCGGAAAACAAATATTGGCAACTCTGAAAGCAAAATTAAACAAAAGCAAAAATAAAGAAGAAATAACAGTAATTGGCAATGCTCTATCATACACTTACCTTCCCGAAGCTGCTAATATAATTGCAACTCATTACAAATTTTGTGGTTCTATGCACGACATTCTTGTTAGAATGGGAGACATTGCCGTACCTGCATTTTTCAGTATCGCAAAAACGGTTAATATTAATTCTTTATATGGTTTAAAGCAAATAGCTACGCCAAATGCAGCTAAATCATTAGTTGATTTGATTTGGGAGGATAATAAAACAGCAATCAGAGCCTCTTGGTTATTGTCAGATTTAATAAAAACACCAAATATTGAACAGGTCTTACGGAATTACTCACTAACAAAGCAACAGAAATCATTACTTTTTACAGACTGGGTTTGGCAACCATTTAATGAGCCTGCAAACTCTGCTTTACCCCTGATAACAGGCAGGATAGTCTACCTGATAAATTCAAAAACGAAAATAAAAATTAAATATGATTTAGAGATTGATAAAAGAATTGCTGTCCCACTTGCTATTGTAGATGAAGATTTAAAAAATATTCAATTAAATGAGGACAGGTTTCTATTTAGTAATGCTATTGCTAAAAAAGAAAAGGAAGAGTTTAAAAAATTATCACCAATAGGAAGAAGAAGCTTCTTTAAATATACTATTCTAAATCATATTAAATCAAGTGCATATATTAAAAACAAAACGACACTATTATTAAATTTAGTAGAACAAGATAAAAACAAGTTACTTTGTAAATTGCCAAAATCTTTTGCATTTAAACTTCTGGAAGCTTTATTTGTAGGACGTAATGCAACAAAAGAGGATTGGAAAAACATCTTTAAACCTATAAATTACGATTTTGATACAGGTTGGCATTATAGAGTTATTTTTCTTATTTTCACTTTACTCAACATTAGTAGCTTAGGATATTGTATATATATACTCTGGAATGCTGATTTTGTTTCTGCTTGGAATATTATTCAACTTGTCAGCTGTGTTATAGTAGTTTTTAATTATATTCTCTTTACTTTTTTTGATGTTTTTGATGCGGGTTATATGTATAAATACCCTGAGGCTTTTTTGGTTGTCGGTGTATTAGGTCTTATTATAATTCCGATAGTTGTTGTTTTTGCAATAATAGATTTGATTAGAATTGTATTTGGTAGAACAAAAATTTATTCAGACATTACTACAGATGGTTTGAAAACTTCATCAGTAATTAGTGTCTGGACGGAAATAGATAACAATTTATATATCAAATAAATACAAGGCTAAATCAATTTGAATGTTTAAAAACAAAAAAAGATAAAACACTGATAATCACGGTGTAAAAAAAACAGACAATGCTATAAGTTTGTAAAATACAAAACATTCAAACCAATTTAACAAGATAACACACTGTATGATTGCTTATTACCTATTTCCGTCCAGAGACTAATTATATGGTTTCCTTTTATTGTGTATTTCAATATTTTATTAATGACTCAATTTCTAAATTTATTTGGAATGATTGCTGTCGGGCTTGGGATAATTGGATTTTGTATATTGTTAGCCGTTTTTGGCTACCGATTAGATAGAAAAGCAAAAAATCCACTAAAAGGACTTTTAGATAAAGAAAAAGATTCAAAATACATAAAAGGAAACAGTAAAAGTTTCTTTGGGAAATTTATATTTTTTAGATAATTTATTTTTATACAATGCTCAATGAAATAGAAAATTATTATCAGCGGCTACCAGTGGTATTTCTGATATAAAAAACACACAACATTATTGTAAGGCATAGGGGTTAACTTTGTTATAAACCAATGCCACTTTTGATAAAAATTATTTATATATTTG
>JAOZQN010000204.1 GCA_029932195.1 Bacteroidales bacterium
AATAGCTAATAGTCAGCGATTTGTAATTTCAACAAAATACGTTATAATCAGTAAAAATCAATTGTTTATAGAAATAACAAGAACCATTGAAAGTAGAATATTTAAAAATTAAAAATTATGAACAACAACACAGATTTTTTCAAAATAAAAACAAATAATGTTAAACCTGAACAAGGTAAAATCCTTATATCAGAGCCGTTTGCAAAAGGTTTTTACTTCAAACGTTCTATAGTATTACTTTTGGAATACGACGAAAAAGGAGCAATGGGCTTCGTATTAAATAAACCTATAACAAAATCAATTCCTGAAATAGTAGAGGAATTCCCTAATTTTCAGCCAAATATATCTATTGGTGGACCTGTTGGCACAGATAAAATGTATTTTATCCACACACTTGGTAGCGACGTTTTGGAAGGTGCAATAGAAATATCAAAAGGGCTATTTTGGGGAGGAAATTATAAAAAAGTTAAGGAATATATCAACTCTGGTTTTCTTACAAATGAGCAAATTAGATTTTTTATCGGGTATTCTGGCTGGACTGCCGGGCAATTAGACGATGAACTGAAAAACAATTATTGGATAGTAGAAGATATTGATAAGGATACAGTTATGAATCACGATGAGAACATCTGGAAAGAATTATTACAGGATTTAGAACCTCGCTACAAAATGTGGGCAAACTTTCCAGAAAATCCGCAGTTTAATTAGTTGTTAGTTGTTGGTTATTAGTTGTTGGTTACGCAAAGCGTTGTTAATCAGCAATCAACAACCAACCAAAGCACCATTTTCTATTTTAATAATTCTTGAATTAGGACTTTTTAATAAATCTCTGTTGTGAGTTGCAAAAATAACAGAGCTTCCTTGTTGCGAAAATTCAAATAGTAGATTAGCAATTTCTTGAGCAGATTTTTGGTCTAAATTTCCTGTTGGCTCGTCGGCAATAATTAGTTTAGGTTTGTTTAGAATTGCTCGTGCTATAACAACTCTTTGACGCTCACCACCAGATAGTTCGTGTGGCATAGAGTTTATTTTATCGGCAATTTTTACTCGTCGCAAAACTTCGCTAATTCTATCTTCTATTTCTGATAAATCTGTCCAGTTAGTTGCTTCCAAAACAAATTTTAGATTATCTCTCACACTCCTATCCATCAGCAAGTTAAAATCCTGAAAAACAATTCCTATATCTCGTCGTAAAATAGGGATATTTTTGCTTTTTATCCTTCTTAAATTAATTCCAACAGCCTGTGCTTCACCTTGTTTTATAGGTAAATCTGCATATATTGTTTTTAGCAAGCTCGTTTTTCCACTACCAACCGTTCCTACAAGAAAAACAAATTCACCTTCGGATAATTGAAAGTTTATATTTTCTAATACCTTGTTTTTATTATAAAAAGAAGATACATTTTTGTAATCTATAATATATTTTGAGGACATTTTTTAAAGTTATTTAGTTTTCGAGTTATTAGTTTTTGAGTTGTTAGTTATTGTATATTCGTTTTGTGTAAGACAAAAATTAGTTGCAATATTTTGTTCCCCAATTTGTATGTCCTCTATCTTTCCAGCATTTCCAATTATTCTTTATCTCATGCACAAACCATTTGTTTTCTGTTTTTTCAACTATCATCACAATTTTTACAGCACTCTGAGAATCGTCTTCTAATCCGTTATGTATCAAAGTTACTTGAATTTTGTTGTTTTTCAATTCTTTAGATATGCAATTCAGTTTTGGTGTGCCTTCACTTTTCGGATAATTATAAAAAAGAATAATCAATTCTTCTGCCGTTTTAATATCTGTTCTTTCTGTAATTTTTCTATTAAATTCATCTGCTTCAATATAATTAAAAGACTCAACGCAAGAGACCAAACAAGTAATGAAAATTCCCAACAATAAGATTTGTGTAATTTTCATTATTTTATAAGTGTTAAGTTTCTATTTTACAATTAGCTTTTGGCTGTTATCTATTTGCTGAAAAAAATATTTCTAAGTAAGATTCTTTTTTTTGCTAAAAGTCAATATCCAATAGCAATTTTTCAGGTTTTATTATTTAATTTGAAAAGTAACCTCCATTTCGTATCGCAAATTTATTTTTTTAAAACCAGAACTTTCGTTTGAATTATTTGACATATCATTTGAATTACTCATATAATTACTTCCTGTTTGCTGGTAGCCAGAATAATAGGAATAATAAGGATAATACGGACTATTTGGATTAAAGGCATCATTATTAATTTCAACTATTGTAACAACTTCGCCAATTTCTTCATTATAAGCTTCTAATAAATATTTAGCTTTTTCTTTTGCTACATTTAATGCTTTAATTTTAACAGTTTTCCTATATTCGGTTAATTCAGTATTTTTATATTCTTGAATTCGAATAGATTCAATACCTTTAAAATTAATTTCTGTAATTATTTTATCTATGTTCTCAAAATTTTTAACCGTTATATTTAATTGTTTCTGAATTAAGATTGTGTGGACATACCAATATCGCCAATAATTATCTAATCTGCTTATCGAAATATCACTTGTATCTATTCCAAAACTAACAAGTTTATTTATTAGCGTATCTTCTATTTCTGTAATTGGAATTTTTTCATTATAATTTGGGTGTCTTTTATTCGTATATTCGTCTTTCCAATACTCTCGTACACCAACAGCCATAATTATTTCGTCTGGTTCAATATCCATTTCTGAACTACCTATAACAGTTATAGTCCTTTTTTCTGAATTATTACATGCAGAAACAATCAATAGTAAAACTATTGAGCTTAATAAAAAATGTTTTGTAATCATAGTTGTAAAGTTTAAAAGTTTGGTATTTTTCCCGAGTGCCAAGTGCCTACGGCATATTAATTTTGATTGTAAGTTTTTGACGGTTTACAGTCAAATATTATGATGAAATAATATTTTGACCCATACAGTAGAGACGTTGCATGCAACGTCTTTTTCAGTAATTATTTTCTTGCTACAACCATGATGAGACGTTGCATGCAACATCTCTACAAATAATCGCATAGAATGATATTGTTTTGATTATCAGCATTATAATTAAATTTTTAGATTAATATTCCATCACAATATTTAACTGTAAACCCGTTTTTGATTATCTGTATTTTAATTAAAAACTAAACACTAAAAATTAAAAACTTAACGAAGTATTGTTAAATATCAATGATGAATAAATCTACATTGCTATTCAAATTTTTGTAGAGTTCCATATTCAGTCCGATTTATCTTTTCAATAATTTCATTATTAGGAGTCTGCAAATTAAATTTATCTAATTTGCTTTCCAAACTGTTTAATTTTACGTGAGAAATTAATGCAAAATCATTATCTCTTATCTGTATAAAATCTGGGATTTTTTCTGTTCCTTTGGTTTTCAAAAAATACATGTTGTTTTGCTGTTTATTGGTCTATTATTTTATTTGTTTATAGGTTATTTATTAGTTTATTCGTTGTAAATAAACCAATAAAGAAATGTCCAAAAAACAAATAATCAAATAAACAATTAAATATTTTTTATATAAAATAATATGTTCTACTTTGGCACACAAAATTAATTAAATATCTTTAATAATTAAATTAAATTTCAATTTTATGAAAAAAATTCTGATACTTGGAGCAGGATTATCTACTACATCTCTAATAGATTATTTATTAGAAAATTCGGAAAAGCATGAGTGGAAAATAACAGTTGGAGATTGTGTTTTGGAAACTGCACAAAAAAAAGTAGGAAACCATAAAAATGGTAGAGCAATAGAATTTAATGTAAAAGACGAAAAACAAAGAAGGGCAGAAGTTACTAAAGCCGATTTGGTAGTATCGATGTTGCCGGCAAGTATGCACCCAATTGTTGCAAGATGTTGTTTATCATTGAAAAAACACATGGTTACAGCTTCTTATGTTTCGCCAGAAATAAAAGCATACCACAAAGAAGCCAAAGAAAAAGGAATTATTTTACTTAACGAAGTTGGCGTAGATCCTGGCATAGACCACATGTCCACAATGCAAGTAATAGATAAAATTATTGCCAAAGGAGGGAAGATGACTTCATTCCGCTCTTACACAGGTGGGCTAGTTGCACCAAAATACGATAACAACCCTTGGAGCTATAAATTTACATGGAATCCGAGAAATGTTGTGCTTGCCGGACAGGGAGTAGCACAATTAATTGTAAATGGAAAATACAAATATATTCCTTATAATCAATTGTTTAAAAGAACAGTTAGGGCAAATATTCTAAATGTTGGCGAATTTGAAGGATATGCAAATAGAGATTCGCTTAAATATCGTAAAATATATGGTTTGGATAACATTCCAACTATGATTAGGGGAACTTTAAGAAGACCTGGTTTTTGTAAATCATGGGATATTTTTGTCCAACTCGGTATGACCGATGATACTTATACGCTTGAAAATTCTGAAAATATGACTTACAGAGACTTCATTAATACATACTTACGATACGAAGAAAATGTATTTGTAGAAGACAAACTTTGTGAATATTTGGAGATGAATCCAGACTCATATTCAATTTATTTGTTGAGATGGCTCGGTGTTTTTAGCGAAAAAGAAATAGGACTTAAAAATGCTACTCCTGCACAAATTCTTCAAAAATTATTAGAAGAGAAATGGGCATTAGATAAAGATGACAAGGACATGATTGTTATGCAACATCAATTTGGTTATAGACTGAATGGTGAAGATAAAATAATCAAATCATCAATGGTTTACGAAGGAAAGGACAGTGTAAATACTGCTATGTCGCTCACCGTTGGTTTGCCAACTGCAATTGCCGTAAAATTAATTTTAACAGGAAAAATAACATCACCTGGAGTGCATATTCCTGTTGCAAAAGAAATTTATGAGCCAATTTTAGAAGAACTAAAAGGACTTGGAATGGAATTTATAGAAGAGTAAAATAGATAAATAAATTACAAATTTTTAATTACGAATTAAGATTTTTAAATTCGTAATTAGAAATTCGTAATAAGCCTCCCTACTTCTCTACCATTTCCATCATAAATTTGTATGCTGCATCGTAATTGTTTTCAATTTTTCCGTCCAAAATAGCTTCTTTTATCGCATCTTTTATCTCGCCAACGGCTCTTGATGGTGGTAAATTTAATATTTTCATAATTTCCAAACCATCTATTGGAGGTTGCCAATTTCGGATAGAATCTTTCTCCTCAACTTCCTTTAATTTCTGACGAACAATTGCAAAATTATTCAAAAATTTCTTCACCTTATATTCTTTACTCGAAGTAATATCAGCTTCGCATAAAGTCATAAGGTCGTCGGTTTCGTTGCCTGCATCAAAAAGCAATCGGCGAACAGCAGAATCTGTTACAACAGAGCTACTTAATGCAATAGGACGCAAATGAAGTAAAACAAGTTTTTGAATATATTTCATTTTTTCATTCATTGGAAGTTTCATTCGGCGAAAAATTGGAGGAATCATTTTTTTGCCAATAAAATCGTGTGCGTGAAAAGTCCAAATATTATTCTTGAATTTTTTTGAACGAGGTTTACCAATATCGTGAAAAACAGCAGCCCACCGCAACCACAAATTATCTGTTTTTTTAGAAATATTATCCAAAACAAGAATTGTATGCAAAAAATTATCTTTGTGAGATACGCCATTTATAGTTTCCACACCTCGCAAGGCATAAAGTTCTGGAAAAATAATTTCCAGCAAGCCAACATCAAATAATAGTTGAAATCCAACAGAAGGAACTGGCGATAACACTATTTTGTGTAACTCATCAATAATCCGCTCTTGCGAAATAATTTTAATTCTCAATTTATTTTTGGCAATAGAACTAAGCGTTTTTTCGTCAATTTTAAAATCAAGCTGCGAGGCAAATCTAATAGCCCGCATCATTCTAAGTGGGTCATCGGAAAAAGTTATATCAGGATCTAATGGTGTGCAAATTTTCTTATTATCAATATCTTGTAATCCATTAAAAGGATCTATAAGTTGTCCAAAATTCTCTTTCTTAAGGCTTATTCCGAGAGCATTTATTGTTAGGTCTCTTCTATTTTGGTCGTCTTGCAAAGTTCCGTTTTCTACAATTGGCTTGCGAGAGCTTCTATCGTAAGATTCTTTTCTTGCTCCAACAAATTCATATTCAATGCCTTTGTAGTTAAACATTGCTGTTCCAAAATTTTTAAAATAAGACACTTTTATTTTGTTAGAAAGTTTTTTTGCTGTTTTTTTTGCAAGCTCAATTCCACTACCAACTATCACAATATCAACATCTTTTGAGGGACGTTTTAATATTATATCTCGCACATATCCTCCAATCAGATATGCTTCTTGTTGAGTTTCCTGCAAAATATCAGAGATTGTATTGAATACAGTATTGTTTAAATCAAATTTCATAATCTAAAATTTATAATAATTTGCAAAAATAAAAAAATAAGCTACTAAATTTCAATTTTAAATAAATTTTAGCAATAAAATTTCATTTTTGTATTTTACTCCTTTCTATAAAATGATTCACTCTGTAATTAATCAGGCTAGCAAGCATATTAATTAAAACTTGTTTTACATTTTCAAAATTTCTATCTTTGCTTTTTGATGAAAATAATTTTTACAGTAAATAAAATGTTAGAAAATAAAAATATAAAACTCAGAGCAGTAGAATTAAGTGATATTAATCTATTATATAAATGGGAAAATGATACAGAACTTTGGAACGTTAGCAACACTTTAACGCCATTTTCTAAATATATTTTACAAAAATATGTAGAAAATTCTCATTTAGACATATATCAGACCAAAGAATTGAAATTAATGATAGATATAAAAATATCAGAAAACAATTTTAAAACCGTAGGAATATTAGATATTTTTGATTTTGACCCGTTTAACAAACGAGCTGGTATTGGAATTATGATACACAAAAACGAAAGAGATAAAAAATATGCTACAGAAGCTCTAAAAATAGTTGTAAATTATGCTTTTAACTATCTGAAACTACATCAGTTATATTGCAATATCTCAGAAAATAATGAACACAGTTTAAGATTATTTAAAAATAATAATTTTGAAATTACTGGCGAAAAAAAAGACTGGAAATTTACAAAAAACAAATACGAAAAAATATATTTCCTGCAATTAATTAGTTGTTGAGTTGTCGTGTTGTTAGTTCGCCAAGCGACAGCATACGACAACTCAAAAACTCAAAAACTAAAAACACGATAACTCAAAAACACGATAACTCTAAAACACGATAACTCAAAAACTAAAAACTCGACAACTAAGAATAATGATAAAAGAAGATACAATAACAGCAATTGCAACTGCCTCAGGAACTGGTGCTGTTGCAATAGTAAGATTATCAGGCGAAAAAGCCATTGAAATTACCGATAAAGTTTTTTTTTCTAAAACAAACAAAAAACTTGTAGAGCAAAAGGCATATACAATCCATTATGGCGAAATAATTGATAATAAAGAAGGTATCAATATTCAAAACTTCAAAATTTCAAAATTTCAAAACTTAATAATAGATGATGTTTTGGTTTCTATTTTTAAATCGCCACATTCTTATACTGGCGAAAACTCTGTAGAAATATCTTGTCATGGTTCGGTTCATATTCAGCAGAAAATATTGGAACTTTTGCTCAAAAAAGGGGCAAGACTCGCCGATCCAGGCGAATTTACTCTCCGTGCCTTTTTAAATGGAAAACTTGACCTCTCACAAGCCGAGGCTGTTGCAGATTTAATTGCCTCTTCGTCAGATGCTTCGCATAGAATTGCTATTCAGCAAATTAGAGGTGGTTTTTCTAACGAAATTAGTAATTTGAGAAATCAACTTGTAGATTTTATTTCGCTAATAGAACTGGAACTAGATTTTAGCGACGAAGACGTGGAATTTGCCGACCGCAAACAATTAGAAGATTTAATTACTGAAATAAAAATTCATGTTAGTAAACTTATAAAATCGTTTAAACTTGGGAATGTGATAAAAAATGGCATTCCAGTAGCAATTATTGGCGAGCCAAATGTTGGAAAATCAACGCTTTTGAACCTGTTACTTAACGAAGAAAAAGCCATTGTTTCTGATATTGCCGGAACTACACGAGATGCTATTGAAGATATTATTTCCATTGGAGGAATTAGTTTCCGATTTATTGACACAGCAGGCATTCGAGAAACCACAGATACTATTGAAAACTTGGGTATTAAGCGGACTTTTGAGAAAATAGAAAAAGCCGAAATAGTTTTGCTTATGCTTGATGCAAAAGACAAAAATGCCGAGCAAAAAATTATTGATATAAAATCTAAAACAGAAAACAAACAATTAATTGTTGTTGTAAATAAGATAGATAAAGTGAGAGAATTGTCAGACACTTTAAAAGTGCCAGACAACTTAATAACTATTAAAATTTCTGCTAAGTATAAAAATAACACCAACCAACTTATTGAAGAGTTGCTTAAAAGTGTAAATTATTCATCTATAAATAAGGGAGATACAATAATTACAAATGCCCGCCACTACGAAGCCCTCCAAAAAGCTCACATTTCCATTCTGCGAGTAATAGAAGGATTAGAAAACCAAATCTCTGGCGATTTCCTCGCACAAGACATTCGTGAAATAATGCAATACCTTGGTGAGATTTCAGGAGAGATAACTGACAATGAGGTGCTTGGTAATATTTTTGAGAAGTTTTGTATTGGAAAGTAATACCTATAGAACTACAATAATTCAGTCTGTAAATAATCCATTGATTAAGCTCTTTAAACTGGGAACTTATTTTAAGTATAATTGAAAACCCATTTGCCAATACCAATTAAAATTATTTATTGGCAAATTATTAAAATTAGTATCTTCAAGATAAAAATATTTTAACCCTGTCCCCAGATAAAAGGCTTTGAATAAATAAAAATTTACTCCTGTTTTAGAATAATAATTATTAAAGGAAAAAGAATTATTAAAAACTGTTCCTGATGATAAAGTTAATTCTGTCGTAAAATTTTTACTCATATCTTTATTTATAAAATATCCTGTTTCAAACATAATCCCATGATTTTGTTCGTAACGCTTTAGATTCTTATCCATTAAATTATTAGATTCGTAAGCAATTTTTACATTTATTTTTTTGTTTAAAAAATAAACGGCATTAACCCCGCTGGTGTTAAAAACAAAAAGCTCTTGATTTAAAGGAACGTTAAAATAATCTATACGAATACCTAAACCTATTTTTTGTTTGTGTTCCTGAGCATTTACAGTAAATATTACAGCAAATAAAATGAAAAATAAAATTGTTTTTTGTTTCATAATAAAAATAAATTTATAAAATTAAACATTATTTTTTAGATAAATAATAAGTTCGGAAACAGACAAGGAGTTAGCTAACAATGACGTAGTTTCCAAACTTATTTTTAAATAATTCCTAAATTGTATCTAAAATTTTGTTAGAGAAAAAGATTAATATTATTACCAACCAACATAATGAACAGCAAAATAAGAAAATAAAACAGCAAAAGCAACTCCTCCGTATGGTGGCGGAATATAAACTGTTTCTCCATCTATCGTAATTGCTCCTCCAACATAATATCCAATTACTCCTCCAAGTGCGTCTGAAGCAGCAATAAAAGCAAGTTTTTTCCAAACAGGCCATAGAGTTGGACTCCACTTATCTTTAGAAATATTACCAAATTCGTTGCTCCATAAAATTAAAGAACCTTTTAACGTCTCTGTGCTTGTTAATACGTTTTCAATATCCGATACTGTCGCTTTATTATCATTTATTATCTCGTCTTGAATTTTATTAATTTGTTGAGTCTTATTAAAAATATCTAATTCTTTATTTTGCATAATTTCATCAACAGAACTTAAATATTTTTCAGCAATTTCAGTTTTGGCATAATCAGAAAGTTTTATTTGTTCCACATCTAAATTAAATATTGGAACATTTACTTCATTAAGCATATCATCTGTAAGTATAATGGGGCGAACTCCAATAACTTCTTCTATAACGTCAAACAAATCTTCTTTATCAAGAACAGCATTTTTATTATTTGTCTTTTTTATTTTTTCTTCAAGCTTAATAGCATCAAGTTCTAACATTTCATATATCATAACGTCATGTGTGTTAGAAAAAATATACGCTTGCTCTTTTATTGCTTGAATATTTACGTCTTTCTTCTCTACTAATTCATCTTCTTGATAGTTTAATTCTTTCTTCTCACAACTTCCTAATCCTACTACAAAGATAAAAATACCGGCTACCCACGTAAGGTTGGACAGCTTAACTATCAAGGCAACACGTTTCCAAGT
>JAOZQN010000205.1 GCA_029932195.1 Bacteroidales bacterium
TTTCTAACAATTTTATTATCACCGATTTAGAAAGTCAGAAACTTCAGTAAATAACAACCAAAAAGAAAACAAATCAGAAAGTTATTTTTGAATAATTCCTAAACAAAGAACAATCTAAAAGATGAACATAAAAAATTATAAAAAATCTGAGTTTGAAGTAAAGAACTTGGGAAAAAGAAGAGTAAAATCGCCCTTGGAACTTTCCAAAGTAAATGGAGATGGTGTTTTTAATTACGTCCAAGATGGTGAAACAATTTTATACGATGCTTCTATAAATTGTGCAGACCCTAAAAGTAAAGAAAGCCCAATCTCTTTTGAAAAAGCCGGACCTAAGGAACATATATATTTTGACCCCTCAAAAACAAAAGTAGGAATTGTTACCTGTGGAGGACTTTGTCCTGGTTTAAACAATGTAATTCGGGGCTTGGTGATGCAGCTTCACCATCGTTACAATGTTAAAAGAGTTATTGGATTTAAGTTTGGGTATAGTGGTTTTATTGCTTCTTATGGGCACGATTATAAGGAACTTACACCAGAATCTGTTGAGAATATCCACACAATAGGAGGTTCAATACTTGGTTCTTCGCGAGGTCCACAGGACGTGGAAGAGGTTGTTGATACTTTGGATATTCAAAATATAAATATATTATTTACAATTGGTGGCGACGGCACATTGCAAGGAGCTTACAAAATCCATGAAGAGATAGAAAAACGAAATCTCAAAATATCTGTTGTTGGAATTCCTAAAACAATAGATAATGATATTAATTTTTTGGATAAATCTTTTGGATTTGAAACCTCATTTACCATTGCAGACGGAATAATTAGAAACGCTCACAACGAAGCAAAAGGTGCTTACAACGGAATTGCTGTTATAAAGCTTATGGGTAGAGATTCTGGTTTTATTGCCGCAAATGCTGCTCTTTCTACGCAAGAAGCTAATTTTGTGCTTATTCCAGAAATGAAATTTAACCTTTTTGGCAAAAAAGGATTTTTAGAGGCATTAAAAGAACGATTAGAAAAAAGTCATCATGCAGTAATAATTGTTGGTGAAGGGGCTGGACAATTTCTTTTTGAAGATATGGAAAAAAGAACAGACCCGTCTGGAAATACAAAATATGAAGATATTGGTGTTTTTCTGAAAAAAATAATATCGGAAGAGTTTAAAAAACAGAAATTTCCACACACAATAAAATATATTGACCCAAGCTACATTATCCGAAGTGCTCCCGCAATTGCCAACGATAGCAAATTTTGTAACCTCCTGGCACAAAACGCTGTCCATGCAGCAATGGCAGGAAAAACAGGTATTGTAGTAGGGCATTGGAATCAAAATTTCACACTCATACCAATTCCTGTTACAGTAAAAGAACAGAAAACCATAAACTTAGAAGGAGAATTGTGGTGGAATGTATTAGAAACTACTGGACAAAAAACGTTTGATTTTTAAACTTATGAATAAAAAACTTCACACCACAAAATACGTAGTATCTGATTTAATTAGTGCAACAACGGCTTGGACTTTATTTTATATTTATAGAAAAATTTTTATAGAATCAAAAATCTTTGGAAATACTCCGCTAGTTTTTGATAATAATTATTATATTGGTGTATTTGCAATCCCAATATTTTGGATGTTTGCCTACTATTTAACAGGGTATTACCGAGATATTTATCGCAAATCAAGACTAAAAGAACTTTGGCAAACATTTACCCTATCGGTGGTTGGCGTGCTTATTATCTTTTTTATTCTAATTCTTGATGATTTAATAAATACATACAAAGATTATTATTTATCATTGTTTTACTTATTTTCGTTGCATTTTTTTCTTACCTATATTCCAAGAGTAATTATTACAAGTATAACAGTAAAAAAGCTTAGAAACAGAAAAATAGGTTTTTCAACTTTGCTTGTAGGAAGCAATGGTGAGGCTTTTCAAACATACAAAGAATTTGAAAATCAGAAAAAATCTACGGGAAATATATTTATAGGCTTTATAAATATATATGATAGAAAAAATAAAGAACTAGAAAAATATATTCCACAACTTGGCACTTTTGATGAGCTAGACACAATAATAAAAGAACAAGGAATAGAAGAGGTAATTATTGCTATTGAATCGTCGGAAGAAAAAGAAGTTAATAGAATATTAAATAAGCTACAAAGAACAAATGCAATAATAAAAGTAATTCCGAGCATGTTTGACATTGTTACAGGAGTTGCCAATATATCTGCACTTTATGGTTCACCATTGATTAAAATACCAAACCATTTGATGACTGCCGTTCAGGAAAATTTAAAACGACTTTTTGACGTATCGGCATCATTGGCTGCTATTCTTGTTCTATTTCCTGTTTATTTGGCTACCGCAATTGCCGTAAAATTTAGTTCCAAAGGTCCAATAATTTATGCACAAGAACGAATTGGAAAAGATGGAAAGCCTTTTAAAATATTCAAATTCAGGTCTATGTATATTGGTTCGGAAAAAGGTGGACCTTCATTATCATCTGACGGAGATAGTAGGATTACCAAAATAGGATTAATTATGCGAAAAACAAGATTAGATGAAATCCCACAATTTTTTAACGTGCTTTTTGGAACAATGTCGCTCGTAGGTCCTCGCCCAGAACGACAATTTTATATAGACCAAATAATAAAAAAAGCTCCATATTATCTTAAATTACAAAAAGTAAAACCAGGAATAACTTCGTGGGGACAAGTAAAATACGGATACGCAGAAAATGTAGATGAAATGGTAGAACGATTAAAATTTGATATTGTTTACCTTCAAAACATGTCGCTTTACGCTGATTTTAAAATACTTATATACACAGTAAAAACAGTCCTACAAGGAACAGGAAAATAAAATTTAGTTGTTGGTTTTTGGTTTTTGGTTGTTGGTTACGCAAAGCGTTGTTTAATAGCCAAAAACCAAAAAAACAACCAACAACTAACAACCAACAACTAACAACCAACAACTAACAACCAATGAAAGAAGATTTAATTTTTGGCATACGAGCCGTTATAGAAGCAATAAAATCAGGTAAACAAATTGAAAAAATAGTTTTCAAAAAAGGTTTGCAGGGAGAACTGTTTAATGAGCTTTATGATATATCAAAAAACTATAATATTCCATTCCAATTTGTTCCTATTGAGCGAATTAACAGAATAAGTAGAAAAAATCATCAAGGAGTTATAGCGTATATTTCGCCAGTTTCTTATCATAAAATAGAAGATGTTGTTCCTCAGTTATATGAAGACGGCAAAGAACCTCTTTTGCTAATTTTAGATGGCATAACAGATGTCCGAAATTTTGGAGCAATTGTGCGAACAGCAGAATGTGCTGGCGTAAATGCAGTAATAATTCCAGATCGTAACTCTGTGAGAATCACGGCCGATGCGATAAAAACTTCGGCAGGAGCATTACTTAATGTTCCGGTTTGTAGGTCAACCGATATTTATAAAACAATCAAGTTTTTGCAAGATTTTGGAATTGCAGTCATCGGAGCAACCGAAAAAGCTGACGATTTTTACTTTAAAGCAAATTACAAACAACCACTCGCAATCCTTATGGGTGGTGAAGACAAAGGTATCAAAGATAGCTTACTAAATATTACCAACGAAAATGTGAAGATTCCTATTCTTGGAAATATAGAATCGCTAAATGTTTCGGTAGCAGCTTCTGTTATAATCTATGAGGTTGTTAGGCAAAGAATTGGATAGCTTTTGTTCAAATGTTTTTATAACAAAATTAAGTTTTTTTTTAAAAAAGTGTCAAAAAATTTGGTAAAACATTTTTTTTTTTTATGTATTTGTAAAATGAAAACGAAGAGGTAGGTGCACGTATTTTTTTGTTATTCAGCAAACTAACATTATTTATTAAATTAAAAAACTTATTTTTTATGAAAAAGACTAAGATTGTTTTGGTATCAATTTTAAGTATGATTATTTTTGTGGCAACTTTTTCAAGTTGCGAGAAGGACGAAATTACAGAAGTAGAAGAAAATGCACAGCCAACAGAAATAAATACTTTTGAGAAATTTTATAGTTCTATTGAAGACAGAATTATATCAGTAGATGAAGACTATGAAGACGAAGATGGAGTAAGAGGAATACTTTATGTTATTAGTTTAGAAACAGGAGGAGAAGAAGAAATTATTGTTTTAGACAAAACACAAGAAAAAGGTGGAGTTCCTTGGCTTTGGATTAACGGAACACTGCATTCGTATGATGACGGAAGTTATAGATGCTATGGTGCGTCTCGTAATTGTAGAGTTCGTTTTGGAAAGATATACGTAAATTATGACTTATAAAAAATATAATTGAGTCCACTCCGAAAAGCCTCTTTTTGCCAAACTCAGCGTTATAAATATTTTTTCAATCCTCATTATCAATAAGATAACTGCGGTTAAAAAAAGATTTATGCCTTGATTTTGACAAAAATAGACTTGTCGGAGTGGACTCATAATTTATTAATTCAAAAGGTAATTACTATATTACCTTTTGATATTTTTAACTCAATTATGAAAAAAAACATATCTTTATTTATAATAATTGCAACCCTTTTTTTTGGCTGTTTTACAAATAAACCAACAACTACTAATAATTCGGAGTATTATAAATTTTCGGATACATTAAAAAAAATAAATATTGCAGAGTTTGAGCATATTAAAGATTTTGAGTTGCCAATAAGAAATTCTAAATACAATAGTGTTACTTATGCTCAAATAGTTGAAACCGATACAGCTGGACTAATTCTTATTGTTTCATTTTACCTCAACGATGAGATTTTTTTCTATGATATAGAAAAAGAAAAATTATTGAAAACTGTTAGATTAAAAGGTAAAGAAATAGAAAGTTTTTATTACGTAAATAAAGACTCCATATTTGTTTTTACTTCTCCTCACCAAAATATTTATTATCATCACGATAGTTCTTTGGTTATGATAAATGAAAAAAGTGAAATTCTTAAATCCTATTCGTGGAAAGATGCCCCTGTGTGGTGCACCGAAAAACCAAGAGATTATGAGGACTCTGTTAGTTTTTCCTTTTTGTATTCACAAAAATTAGCTTATTCTAAACAAAAAATAATGATGCCATTTGTAAGGTTTGACAGCAAAATGTTTGGTGATAGTATTTATTTTGACAGTCGTCCAATAACTGGTTATTTTGAAACTCATGAAGATCAATTTTATCCTACTAAAATAAAATATCCTGCTTTAAATGGAAAATTCTATTATCCATACACTTTTCATGGAAACTTTCCAAGTGTGGCTCACGACAACGAGTTTAATATTGGATTTATTTATACCCCAGAATTTTATCATTTTAATTCAAAAACAAATGAAATAAAAAAACATACTCTAAAATCGTCTATGTTAGACAGCATTTACCCTTTTTCTAATATAGAACAAGCAAGTAATTATGGCAAAGTGCCTCGTTACTGGAGAATGTATTATGATAGCTGGACTAACAAATATTTTAAAACTATAACTTTTTATAATATTTATAGACGGAATACTTTTATTGTAGCCGACACAAATTATAACTTTGAAGCAGAAGGAATTTTACCCAAAGGTGTTAGTAAACTTGTTTTTACAAAAAATTATATTTTAGCACCTAATAGCATAAAAACAAATAAATTAAAAAATAAAGTTGTTTTTTCTGCATACAAATTAAAATATAGAAAAGGAACAAATCAAGAATTAATAAGAACGCTAAAATCGGATATAGATAAAATAAAAAAGGAACAAGTTGTAACCAACTTTTTTAGAAAAGAAATAAAATTAAAAGAAAAAAATTACTCGGCAACTATACTTATTTGGGAAAACTGTTATGGAACAGTGGATTTTGTTATAAAACATTATAAAATAAATAGAAAAAAGTATGAAGAAAACAATGTTAATTTGGTGCTTGTAGGAAACAACGAAATTCAAATTAAAGAATCATTAAAGCAAGATTATAATTTAAACACAGACTCTATTTCAAATATCTGGGTTGTAGGCTATTCTCAATACATGCCGTATTTAAAATACAACCCATTCTTTCCTCGTGTAGTTTCTGTTCGTAACAACAAAGTTGTTTTTGATACTATTTTTGGAGATGATAAAATAGATAAAGAATTTCAAATAAAATTATTAAAACTATCTGACGAACAAAAAATACTGAAATAAATAAAAAAACTTTTTTTGAGCGATAAAAAAAAGCAAATTGTTTAAAAAATATTTAAACAATTTGCTTTTTTTTATACCTTTGTCAAAAATAATTTTTAAAGATAAAAAATGCAGTGGTTTGAAGCACTTATACTTGGTATAATACAAGGACTTACGGAGTTCTTACCCGTTAGCAGTAGCGGACATTTAGAAATAGGAAAAGTATTACTCGGAATAGAAACAACCGAAAATATAACATTTACAGTTGTAGTTCATGGGGCAACTGTCCTTAGCACAATTGTAATTTTTCGCAAAGATATATTATTGTTATTCAAAGCATTATTTCAATTTAAGTGGAATGATGATACAAAATATATAGTAAAATTATTTATTTCGGCAATACCAGTTGCTATACTTGGTTTCTTATTTAAAGACGAAATTGAAGCACTTTTTACAGGAAATCTACTCCTCGTAGGTTCTATGCTGATAATTACGGCTTTACTTCTTGGTTTCACTTCTATTGCCAAAGACCGTCAAAAAAAAATTCCATTTCTTGATTCAATAATAATTGGAATAGCACAAGCAGTTGCTGTTATGCCTGGAATTTCTCGTTCGGGAGCTACAATTGCTACTGGTATTTTGCTCGGTAATAAAAAAGAAGATGTTGCTAAATTTTCGTTTTTAATGGTTTTAATGCCAATTATTGGAGCAAATTTAAAAGATATTTTAGATGGAAGTATGGCATCTGAATCTATTTCCACAATGCCTTTGATTATTGGTTTTATTGCTGCATTTATTTCTGGTTTGCTTGCTTGCAAACTTATGATAGAAATTGTAAAACGCAGTAAATTAATCTATTTTGCAATTTATTGCCTCGTAGTAGGAATTGTGGCAATATCATTTGTCTTGTTTTTTTGATATTTGTAGTTAAATAAGTCCTTAGATTTAAGTGTTAAGTTTTTAGTTATTTATTAGTAGATGATATACTGAATTAGGTTATAAAATTTTTACTTTTTGTAATCATATAATAGACAAATAGACCTTTTTTAGTATAACTAAAAACTTAGCACTTAGGCAAATTAAAAATAATAATTAACCAATTTGAGTGCAGTTATTTTTTCTTTTAACAATTCAAAAAAAGTTAAGAATATCGGGAATATTTAATCTTTTTTTGAAGTAGTTAAAGGGAAAAAGAACAAGTTTAAATGGCTAATTATTTATTTTAATTTGCCTTAAATCTAAAAACTCATTTAATACTCCCAAAGGTCTTGTTCTAAATTAAAAATTTCATTTTTTATTTTTTCGCCTTCTAAAAGAGCATCTAATCCAGCTTCGTATTCACTTATAACTCTATTATAAGGACTTGATTCCATAAAAATATAGCTACTAAAATATCTTTTCTGAAAAATATCATCGTAGGTTAAACTTGTAACATCTGAATTAGGGTTAAAAACAGCTGAATTTGCAAGCAATGGTCTTGCTTCGGGATAATAAAGCCAAAAAACTTTTTTGTATTGTGGGTCTAAACGATCTGGATCTGATTTTCTAAAATATTCACGAATAGGGCAAAAACCAATAATTCTAACATCTAAAACAGACCGCTGCTTGTCGAAAAACCATAATTCTTTTACAAGATAAGAAGTTACATCTGCCGAATTATATGGTTGATTAACTACCACAGTATCAAAACCTTCTAATACTTCTATAAGCAATTTCTCTTGCGATGCTCCCATTTGTTGTTGTAGCTCATCTTCTTTCATAATAACATCAAATTCGCTACCAGCATCGCTACTTCTTGCTTTGTAAGCTGTTAATCCTTTTGTTTCTATTCCATCTAAAACAACATCTATTAGACTTTTTTTTGCTCCAATCGGTTGGATAGGCTCGTATAATATATGATTTCTTTTTTCTTTTAGTTCTATGCGTCGCCAAATAATTTTAGACCACATAACATCTGCCTCTCGCACATATTGATATGGCATTGCTACGTCATGTTTTGCATGTATTTCTTCATAAGGAAGCCCAAGAACAGTAGAACCTCCACCGTGTTGTGCAAAAATATTAGCTGGCATTATTGCCAAAAATATAACTATAAATAATATTATTTTATTTTTCATTAAAATAGCTCTAAATGAATGTTAAGTCTTAAGTGTTTAGTTTTTAATTTATTCCTAACTACTTACTTATTCTATCACTTATACTCTAGTGAATTAGGTTTTTGGATTTCAAAAAAACAAATTCATATTTGCCTCGTATAGGTGTTTTTCACCTGTAGGTAGCCCTCACAAATAAATGTGTGGTAAATGTAGTCAAGGTGAAAAATACCTGACTGAGGCAAAAAAATCCGACAACCTAATTCATTTCAGTATAAATTTAGAATTAAAGATTAATAAAAAAGACTTGTAAATTTTTCAAATTACAAGTCTTTTCAAATTTAAAGAAAGTTGAAAAACCAGTTTACAGTAGTATGCAATAAATTTTTCATTTTTTTAGCGTCTTCACAAGTGCCAATTTTTTGTTCATAAACTTTTTAATAATAAACTTTTGATTTGTTTTCATAAGCTATTACTTATCAAGAAAAACTAAACACTTAAAATTAAACACTTTCTTAATATTCCCACAAGTCTTGTTCAAAGTTAAATATTTTTTCTTTAACTCTTTCTCCTTCAAGAAGTGCCTCTAGTCCCGATTCGTATTCATCAATAACACGGTTGTAAGGACTGGACTCCATAAATACAAAACTTGAAAAATATCTTTTCTGAAAAATATCATCATAAGTAAGGCTACTAACGTCTGTATTTGGGTTGTAAACTGCACTTTTAGCAAGCAATGGTCTAACTTCTGGATAATATACCCAAAATAGTTTTTTATACAATGGACTTAAACGGTCAGGGTCTGATTGTCTGAAATATTCACGGATAGGACAAATTCCTATAATTCTAACATCTAAAACCGAACGTTGTTTGTCAAAAAACCACAATTCTTTTACCATATATGATTTTATATCTGCCGAGTTGTATGGAATTTCAATAGTAACAGAATCCACGTTTCCATTTTGATCAAGGGTAGCTTCGGTTCTTGTTTCTGCTCCCATTTGTTGATTTATTTCTTCTTCTTTCATAATAATATCAAACTCGCTACCTGCGTCGGAAGATTTAGCCTTAAAAGCTGTAAGTCCTTTGGTTTCAATACCATCAAGCATTACATCTATTAAACTCTTTTTAGTTCCTATTGCTTGTGTTGGCTCATATAAAATATGGTTTCTTTTTTCTGTTAGCTCTATTCGTCTCCATACTATTTTAGACCACATAACATCTGCTTCTCTCACATATTGATATGGCATTGCCACATCGTGTTTTGCATGTATCTCTTCATAGGGAAGTCCCATTACGGTAGAGCCAGTTCCTCCGCCTTGTGCAAATATGCTTGGCATAAATATAGACGAAAGTAAAATAATGACGAATAAACTCAATATTTTTTTCATAATTTTAATAATTAATTTAATAAGTGAATATAAAAGTAGTGTTTCGTTAAGTTTTTAATTTTGAGTCCTGAGTTTTTAATTAAACAATTAATTAAATCAAATAATTGTAAAAACATACCGAACTATTGATACTGATTAAAGGTGAAATATCGAAGTTTTGAAACTATGAATACTCTGATTTTAAAAGTTAAATTTTAAATCTAATCAAGTATAAATTTTAAATGTTTTTTTTATTACTTTGTTCTTAGGTAGTTAAAAATAAGTAATAAAAGTGTATAATCAGTAGCCTTGCCTGTAAGAGCAAGGAGTAATAAAAATTGTTTTGAAGCACCAAAGGTGCATAATCATATTTATTTAGAACAAATGGATTTCACTCCTTTGGTGCTTAAACTTATAATATTTCATAATTTTGCCCTTGCAGACAAGGCTATTTATTTTTGCACCTTTGGTGCTTTAAGTAGTCATGTATAAGATTTTTCGCATTTTATTTATTACATCGTATTGATTACAAGATATGTAGTTGAATCATTATACCATTAAATAATTACTTAATTTTTTATTATTGATATTTTGTAACTACACAGGACAATGATTTGACCTAGCAATTAAGTTAAGAATTT
>JAOZQN010000008.1 GCA_029932195.1 Bacteroidales bacterium
ATATAAATAATTTTTATCAAAAGTGGCATTAGTTTATAACAAAGTTAACCCCTAAATACTAAGGTTGAGTCCACTCCAAAAAGTGTATTTTTACCAAAATCAAGGCACAATGTTAAGGTTCTTCTATTTGTCTTTTCGTTATCATTCTATAATTTTGCAATTTACTAATCAAATAATAAAACGTTGATTATCTATTATTTGCGATTTTTTTTTCTAATTTACAATTTACTAATCAAATAAGATTTACGCCCAAATAGGAATATATTTTGCATATTTTTTTGATGTATTTTCTTCATCATCATTTTTTATTAATTCCTGTTTAATTGCTTGTTCTATTATCCTTGAAACCATTGCTGAATTTCTTGGGTCAATATTAAAACGTTCTCTTAAAGTTTTATTTGTCATTGTTTCATTTGATACGTATTTTAAACAACAATGTTGATAGCAACTTCTTATTCTGTCATTTTTGCTCATGTTCTTGAACTCTATATGAGAAAAAAGGGTTGTTTTAGTATGCCTTTCCATTTCTAAAAATACAGGTGCAGGCAGTTGATGCTTCTCAATTTCAATTATAACCTTATCAATACCACTACCGAGTTCTTCGCAAATTCTCATTCGTCTCATACAATCTGCTAATTTTTCATTTCTTGATTTGTATTCATCTATAAATCTCAATGTTGTAATTAACGGTTTGCCAGGATTTGCAATCTCTAATCTGTCTTGAAAAAGTTCAATAAGCACACTTGTTCCTGTTTCCGTGAAATCTTGATGAATTTATCGCATTTGCAACTAATTCTCTTATAGCTAATTCCGGTAACATTTGTGTTTTTTCTCGTAAGGCTTTTCCTATCGGCTCACTTGAAGGTAATTGCGAATTAATGTATTCTATTACGTTCTCAAATCCTACTGCATATCCTTTAAACTCGGTATGGTCTTTTAGAATATTTACTCGGTTTTTTCCTTTGTATGTAACAATTCGTATCGCTTTACGATAAAGACGTTTAAAATCTTGTAAATTTTTAGCAAAAAGAATTGCACCGAGATTTGTTATTGAATAATTATTTTGTTCTTTGTGTATAAAATTCTCTCGTATAAATCTGTCAATTAATCCTTTTCGAGTTGCCGGTAAAGGTAATTTTGTTAAATCAAAATATTTTTGAATATTGAGCATTTTAACTATTTCATCTGCTGAAATATTTTGCTTTGCAACACCTGTTTCAAATATTTGTCTTGATGTTTTATTCCAAATTTGTCGCTCTTTTTCTGGATATTCAGTTAGTTCTTTTGTGTAACTTCCAATTCGGATATAAGCTTTATGTCTAAATCTTACCGGATTGTTAGTTGTTGCAGGAATTTCAATCAATACAAGCGATTTTTCGTTCATTGTGTATTCATAAAAACGAAAATCAATTTTTGGATTTAGCATTTTTATTAACCAATGTTCTAACTCTTCGCCACCAACTTTTTCTGTTTTGGGTTTAAACTTTGTCCCTATGATATTATGACTATCATCTTCAATTCCAAAAATCAAATAACCCAAACGATGTCCTGTCAAACAAGCACCATTTGAAAGTGCTGATATTCTTTTTCCAATCACTTCGGGTGAATAGTTATCATGTTTAAATTCTAACCATTCATTCTCAGTAGTTAATGAAATCAGTTGATTTGTAATGTTTTGTAATTCTGTTTTTGTCATAAAATAAGACTTCAAATATTTTCAGAGTTTTGTGAGTTGTTAAATGGACTTAATTTATTTACGTTTTGTTACTCTGTTTTTTTCCATTCCCACATTATTTTTTCATTTTTCTTATTTTCCCAATAGTCTTCCACATTTTCTATTTCCCAATCTACACTTTTCCCATTTTCTTCATAAACGTTGCAATATGCACAAGAAGATAGTGGGATTTCTAAATGATAATAATAATTAGTTTTCCATTCATGTCTATGTATTTTACTTCCCCAGTAATAATCATTTGTTTCAAGAGTATCAGTCATATTTTGCATCCAATCAGGAAGTGAAATTTCATTATTTTCTTTTTTGCATCCAAAAATAAAAGCAATAATAAGTATAACTAGAATATATTTTTTCATTTTAATCGTGTTAATTGTGTTTTTTAATTTCAACTTATATCTTTATTCAAATTGTTGTATTTTTGCAGTAAACCTTAACGCCTGAATCATTGTGAGCCGTGCGAGTTGCAAAGTTACTCGTTTTTTTAAACAATTCAAAATTTAAACATAACTCTTTTTTGTATAAATCATCACAGAAATGCTAAACCATAGCCTTTTTAGGCGTTTTTCACGGGTGTCAATTTCAAGGCTTTTTTGTAATTTTAGAATTGAAGTTTACCTTTGTAAATGAGCATTTTAAAATTTCAAAAGTAACGAAGAAATTGGCACTCGTGAAAAACGCCCCTTTTTAAATAAAAAAGAAAAGTGAAAATAGTCGTATTACGATTTTTTTCACTCTTCTTTTACCTGAGAAAATATTGTTCAATATTAGTCTCTTCTACGAGGTCTTCTTGTTTCTCTTTTTCTGCTATCCTCTCTTTTTCGTGGAGGTCTTTCGCCACCTGGCATTAAGGCACGTTTAGAAAGTTTCATTTTTCCACTCATTTTGTCGTATCGGATCATTTTTACGGTTATAACATCTCCAACAGATAATTCGTCTTCAACTTTTTCAACACGTTTAATATCTATTTCCGAAATGTGTAATAGTCCTTCTTTTCCAGGCATAACTTCTACAAATGCACCAAAATCAACAATAGAAACAACTGTTCCTTCATAAATAGTTCCTTCTTCTGGAATATCTACAATTGCATGAATTCTTTCTTTGGCATCGGCAACTTTTTGAGCATTAGGAGCAGTAATTGTAACAATACCTACACCGTCTTCCTCATCAATACTAATATTTGCTCCCGAAAGTGCTTGGAGTTCTTGAATAACTTTTCCGCCACCGCCGATAACAGCACCAATCATGTCTTTTTCAATAGTCATAACTTCAATGCGAGGAGCGTGGTCTTTAAATTCGTCTCTTGGGTCTTCAATTGTTTTCATCATTTCGCCAAGTATGTGCAGTCTGCCGTCTCTGGCTTGTGCCAATGCTTTTTCAAGAATTTCGTAAGATAAACCATCAACTTTTATGTCCATCTGACAAGCTGTAATTCCGTCTTTTGTTCCTGTTACTTTAAAATCCATATCTCCAAGATGGTCTTCATCTCCAAGAATGTCAGATAAAACAGCCCAACGGTCTGCTCCTCCATCAGTTATAAGTCCCATTGCGATACCCGAAACAGGTTTTTTAATTTTTATACCACAATCCATAAGTGCAAGAGTTCCAGCACATACAGTTGCCATAGAAGACGAACCATTAGATTCTAAAATATCCGAAACAACTCTTATAGTATAAGCATTATCAGCAGGAATTATTCCTTTTAAAGCTCTGAAAGCCAAGTTTCCATGTCCAATTTCTCTACGTCCAGTTCCTCTGTATGGTCGTGCATCACCAGTTGAATATGGTGGGAAATTGTAATGAAGCATAAATTTATCTCTACCGTCTTTCATTACTGTATCAACAATTTGCTCGTCGTATTTTGAACCAAGTGTAACAGTTGTAAGCGATTGAGTTTCGCCTCTTGTGAAAATTGCCGAACCGTGAACTGATGGTAAATAATCAATTTCTGACCAGATAGGTCTAATTTCGTTTGTTTTTCTGCCGTCAAGTCTTACTTTTTCGTCTAAAACACAGTTTCTAACAGCATCTTTCATAATATCGTGATGATATTTATGAACCAATGACATTTTATCTTTGTCGTCTGTATCAATATTTTCAGCTTCAACAAATTCAGTTTCTATATTTGAAAATGCTTCGCTTCTTTCTGTTTTAGATTTTCCAGCTTTTGCTACTTCATATAATTTATCATAGATTTTTTCCGTCATTAATTTTTGAAGGTCTAAATCAGCAGGTTCTCTTGTGTAGTCTCTTTTTTCGGTAGAACCAACTTCTTCAGCAAGTTCAATTTGTGCCTGACAGTGAACTTTTACAGCTTCGTGTCCAACTTTCATTGCTTCAAGCATTTCTGCTTCAGACACTTCGTCCATTTCACCCTCAACCATAAGAATGTTGTCAATAGTTGCAGCAAGCATCAAGTCCATATCTGCGTTTTGGAGTTCTGTTGCAGTTGGGTTTATAACAAATTCTCCTTCAATTCGTGCAATTCTCACTTCTGAAATTGGACCACCAAAAGGAATTTTGGAAACAGCAAGTGCAGCCGATGCGGCAAGTCCTGCGAGTGCGTCTGGCAAAACATCTGCTTCTACCGAAATAAGTTGTATAGTTACAAATGTTTCTGCATGGAAATCTGCAGGAAATAGTGGGCGTAAAGCTCTATCTACAAGACGAGACACAAGGACTTCGTGGTCTCCTGGTCGTCCTTCTCTTTTTCTAAATCCACCAGGATATTTGCCCATAGCAGAAAAATTTTCTTTATAATCTACCGAAAGTGGCATAAAATCCATGTCTGGGTTTGATTCTTTTGCGGAAACTACTGTTGCAAGCAACATCGTATTTCCTTGTCTAACCACCACCGAACCATCGGCTTGTTTGGCTAATACGCCAGTTTCTATACTAATTGGTTTTCCGTCGCCAAGGTCTATCGTTCTGATAATTGGATTTGGTTTGTTCATTGTTTGTTTGTTTTAATTTATTTATATTCCAAAGAAAACCTATTTCTCTTTGGGGTCGTTTCTTGTTTTTTATTTTTATCCGTTTTTATTTATTTTTTTGCAACCCGCATACTCTACAATGATTTGATATGTTTTTTTACATATCGAAAATGTGCCTTATGGCGGGTATTTATTTTATTTTTTGTGAACCGTAGGCGAAAAAAAACAAAATAAATGACTGACAACAAGCCTAAATGTTAGCGGTTTATTCATCCCCGTTTACATTGTCAGAAATAAGCGATAATATATATTTCGCAACTGAATTGATAATTGAAATTTCATCATCACTATTAATTTTCGGATTATCATAGGGAATTAAAATGTTTTTAAATATATTCTGTTTTGAATATATTTTCAAGAAATTATATCTTGCGAAGCTAAATCTAATCTCTACTGAACAATTAAAATTTATTTTTTCAGTTTTTCTAAATTCTTCTAGCTTATATTCAAAACCAATTTCACCGATAATGTTTTCAGTTGTTTCAATATTTTTTTCTAATAGAGAAAAATATTCTTCTTTCTTTTTAACATATGTGCCTTGTCCAAATTTCCAACAAACTATTTCCTTTTTAAAGAACAAATCATCAAACTTCTCCAATTTTCTGAATATTTTTTCAATAACTGGTTTTATTTCTTCAAAATATATCTTTTGCCCTTGTGTCTTTGTAATTGTTAGTTTATCTTTCTCTCCTTTAAGCGATGCTTTTAACAATTCTATTTGTTTATCAATATCTGTTTCATCTTCAATATTTTCTCCTTGTGCTCCTTTTAAAAACAATTCAAGCGAGTTCGTAAGTTGTTCGCCAATATATTTTACAAATTTATCTTCATCGCCACCGTCCGCTTCTTGTAATGCAATATAATAGTCTTCTTTTAATTTAGTTTTTATAATCACAGGCGAAAAACCACTCTGCATAAGTATCAAGTTCATTAAAACTCTTGCTAATCTGCCGTTGCCGTCATCAAACGGATGGATACTTATAAATTTATAATGAAATAGTGCTGCAATAATTACTGGATGGTAGTCACTTTCTTCGTTTTGTTTATAATCTTTTTTTGCTGTCCTATACCACTCTATTAAATCACTCATTTTGGCGGGTGTTTCTTCTGGTGTAGCAAAATAGTGCATTTCGCCTGTTTGAGTTTTCACATGATTTGGTTGTGTTTTGTATTTTCCTATCTCAATTTTTCTTGAAATTATTTTCCCGTCAATTGTTTGAGATTTATTATAATAGGCTTCTTGAAGAATTATAGAATGTAATTCTCTAATAAAGTTTTCTGTAATATATCTCTCTTCTTTCACTATATCTTCAAGTAACAATATAGCTTCATTGTGTCCTTTTATATCCAAATGGTCTTTAAAAGACTTCCCTTTTGCAGTAATTCCGTGTAATAAAAATGTTTTAGTTTCTCCGTATGTTAATTTATTGCCTTCTATATTATTAGAATGATAGTTCCAGTCTAATCTAAACTTTCGCATTATTCGTTTTTCAAGTTCAGGACTTAATGGTCTTAATTTGTCTATTTTTTCTTTATATAAATTTATGTTTTGTATAATGTCTGGTGTAATATCTACACTATCATCTATTTGAGTGTGTAGATCAATTGGTTTATTTTGTTCAAAATTAGATAACGCATCTATAATACTTTGTTTAATACTAGTTATGTTTGAGTTGGTATAATAATGTTTCATTTTTTTAGTTAGCAAATCATCTGCATACTTTTTTCGTGAAATTTCTTTTGCAATAGGTCTAATTTGCCAATAAAATCCAATATCTATTAACTTGTCTTTGTCATAAAGTTTATCGTCTTGCAATGTTAATTCATTTCCGTGCCAATCTTTCAATTCACTAATATCTATGTTTCCAATCGGCTCTGGCTTTTCTGAAATTATCTCATAAATATAAAATGTTCCCCAACTCGGAATAACAATCCAATCGTTTTTCTTAAAACTTTCAATAAATCTCCATAAATTATGACGAGTTCTTGCTTTTTCTGCCCACGTATTAGAAAGTTCTTTTGTAAATTGGTTCCATTTTTCTTCCCAACTATCTCCTGCACCTAAAATATTATTAATAAATTCTTGATTTGCAAAATCTGAAAAGCCAATTGTAAGTATTTTTTTTTCTAATAGTGGGTAGGATACTTCTGCGTGATGTGAAATTCTATGTAACCAATAGTTCATATTATTTTATTTTTTTGCTTATATCTATTTTTCGCAATTACCGCTAACAGTTATATCATTGTGAGCCGTGCGAGTTGCAAAGTTATTCGTTTTTTCTGACAATTCCCAATTTAATACTATTTTTTTTTTGAAAATAATTTTTATTTCATACCTTTTTATGCACAAAACTAATCTTACTATTTACATATTAAGTTGACCCAAGTTGCGTGATTATTTTTCTTTAAAGAGCATTATCTTTTGAAGTGAAAAAATTACAGAAAAATAATAACTTATTTTTTCTATTGAATCGTGTTTTTGTATGTTTTTTGAAAAAAGTTACACAAAACAATCTTTTCTAAATAATTAATATTTAGAATATTAGAATGGGATTCTACTTCTTTTTGTGTAAAAGCGAAGGGATAGTAAAACTTCTGTTTGCTAATTCTTTCTTCGTTCTCTGCTTGCAAACCTTACCGACAAATTAAAAAAATAAGGAATTAAAAACCGTAATTTTTATTCTTCTACCTATTTTTCTAAATTTTTACACAATAATTTAGTTTTTAACCAAATTATCAAAATAATATTTTTTAGTTGTCAGACACTTAATAAAGCATCTGACAATTAAAAATTTTAAGTTTATTTTCTTAAATTAAGTGATTTAAGAACTGCTCTGTATCTTACAATTTCGTTATCTTTAAGATATTTAAGTAAACTTTTTCTTTTACCTACAAGTTTTAATAACGCTCTTTGTGTTCCGTAGTCATGCTTATTTTTTTTCAAATGTTCGTTCAAGTGGTTTATTCTAAATGTGAATAAAGCAATTTGACTTTCTGATGAACCTGTGTCTGTTGTAGATTTTCCGTGTTCTCCGAAAATCTCTGTCTTCTTTTCTGAAGTTAAATACATATTAAGTGAGTTTTTAAATTAGCCTCGCCTGAATTAGTTTTTAGTTTTTAGTTTTTAGTTTTTAGTTTTTAATCAATAACTAAAAAATTAAACCTAACGACCAACCCCTAATCTTTTTAATGCTATGTTATTTTATTTATTTATTTAATTAAGACTGCAAAAGTAATTATTTTTTTTAATCCAGAAATTTTTTTTTGCTTTTTTTTTATTTTTTCTTTAAAATCTTCTCATAATAAATATCTTCTCCAGTATTAATTCTTAGAGTATATATTCCGTCTGCAAATTGAGAAATATTGATGTTTGCAGAGTTTGAGGCTAATAATAAAGTTCCTGTAGATGAAAATATTTCAATTTCTAAATTATCATTATTTTTTGTTTCTATATTAATAATGTCTGCTGTAGGATTTGGATATACCGAAAATTTTATCTCTTCATCAATTATTTCCGAAAAGATATTTTCTGGTTCTATTAATAAGGTGTAATCTTCAACTTCGCCGTAGGCAAAATTTTTGTTTGATTCTGGGAGTTCAGTGTAACTCATAGAAACTCGCATTCGTGTAGTTCCAATTATTGCATTCTGTGGAACAATAAATTCTGCTTTCACAAATTTTTCTTTGGATTTTTCTTTGGAATAAATAAGTTCGTTATCATCTTCAAAATCACCATCTTGATTGTAATCTATCCAAACAGAATAACTTTCGTGATAAAGTGTGCCAGTCCACCCTGGGTGAATTGTAATTTCTTGTTTGCTACCAATATTTACTGTGGTAGAGTGTGAGCTAAAATCTGCATAGCCTCCGTTTGCTTCAGATTTATTATTTATATCGCCCAAAATAACTTGTCTAATCCATTCATCATTAGTGCTCTCGCCCTTTGAACTTAGATAAAGATTATTTAAAATTTCGTTTTGTGAATTTGTATTTATTACAAAAAACAAATTTATAATTATAAATATTGAGATAATTTTAGAAGTTTTTTTCATAAGTTTTTATAAATTAAATGATAATGGGATTAGAACTGTTATATCCAAACAGTAAAACGCACAAAGTAAATAATAATTTTACAAAATGACAAGTTTTAATTGCTTTTTATTGAAATTGTTTTTTTTTGTTATCTTTGAAAAAAAAAATGATAATATCAAAACAAACAGGTAGGCTTACTTTTAACTTTATTTTTTTAGCAATAATAATGCTTGTGTTAGGAGTTATTGGAATTTTTGCAATGGCTTGGTATTCAATTTTATTCTTTTTTCTTGGAATTGTAATTTTATCTATTGTTTTTGGATTTCAGATAAATACAGAAACAATGGAAATGCGAAATTATTACCAAGTCTTGGGTTTAAGGGTAGGAAAATGGAAATCTATTAAGGAGATAAAATACTTGGCTGTTGTTAGAATAAAAACAACACAAAACATTGGTGTTCTGACAATTGTAGGAAGTCAAACGAAAATTTTACACAAATTAAATCTAATTTTAGATAATAAAGAAATAGTTTATTTATATTCAGGAGAACAAAAACAAGTAATGAAAATAGCTGAAAATATTGCAGATAAATTAAATTTAAGAATTTATGATGCTAATTCTAAAAAATGGATAAAAAAAGAAAGATGAAAAAAAACTATTTCTTCATCTTTCATTTTCTAATATATTTATTATCAAGCGAAAGCTAATTTAAAACTAAACACTTATCTACTAACCTACTTCTTTAAAACGTCCTTGGAAGAAGCGTAATTTTTCTGGTTCGTAAACAAATTCCAAGCCTTTGATTGAGTCTCTTTTTTTGTATAATTTAATTATACTTTCGGCAACCATATCCATGTGTGCGTTTGTGTATGCACGGCGAGGAATAGTTAGTCGGACTAATTCTAATGCTGGCTTATAATTTTCTCCATTCGGATTACGACCTTTGGAAACATTTCCTCTCTCCATTGCTCGCAGACCAGAATCTACAAATAGTGCTGTTGCAAGTGCTTGTGCTGGATAATTATCTTGGTCTAAATGTGGTAAAAATCTTTTGGCATCTAAAAATACTGCATGTGAACCAATTGGCTCTACAACAGGGATATTTGCATCTAACAATCGTTTTCCTAAATATTGAGTTTGTTCCACTCTATTTTGAATATATTTGAAATCGGTCATTTCTCGTGAGCCTTGTGCCAAAACAGCAACATCGGCAGAAGCCAAGCCTCCATTGGTAATAGAGCCTTCGTAAATTCTTAACATTGCTTGAGCATTTTCAAAAAACTCTTCATCGTCTTTTATTCCAAGAAATCCTCCAATATTAACCAAATTGTCTTTTTTAGAAGAAACCGTGCAACCGTGCCCATAGCTAAATAATTCGTGTAAAATTTCAATAATTTCTATATTATTATATTTTTCGTCGTATTTTTTTATCATGTAGGCATTTTCTACACAGCGAGTTGCGTCCCACATAAGATAAATATCATTGGCTTCACAATAAGTATAAATTTCTTTGGCATTGTCCATGTGAACAGGTTGCCCACCTGCGAGGTTTACGCTTAATTCAAAACTTATATATGGAATTTTATCAGCTCCATGCTCATCTACAATTGCTTTTAATTTATTAAGATCTATATTACCTTTCCAACGGAAAGTTGATTGTGGGTCATGTGCCTCATCTACAATAATATCCTTAAAAGTTCCTCCTGCCATTTCTTGGTGGAGTTTTGTTGTAGTAAAATACATATTTCCTGGAACAAAACCATCTGTAATTAAGCACTGAGACATAATATGCTCTGCAGCTCTTCCTTGATGTGTTGGGATAATATATTCATAACCAGTTACTTCTTGAAGAACTTCTACCAAGTCAAAATAATTATCGCTTGTGGCTTGAGATTCTACGGCAGTAATATATTCTGCCCACTGGTCGGTTGTTTGAGCCGTTGTTCCTGAGTCTGTTAGGAAGTCAATTGCAATATGTTTTGATTGAAGTAAGAAGGTGTTAAAACCTGCTTCTTCTGCATATTTTCTACGCTCATTTTCATTTGTTTCAGCAATATACTCAATATGTTGAACTGTAAATGGTTCGGCAGTAAAATTAAATTCGTTAAGAATTGGACGTTTCCATTTATAAGCAGCTTCGTCGTTCCAATTTGGGTCGTTTTGAAGCACTAAATCTTTAATTAGGTCTCTTTCGGTATAAAGTTCATTTATTGCATTTGCAACATCTGTAAGTTGGTCGTTTGTAAGCCCCATACGAGGAATACGAACTGGTAAAATATTATTGGTAGAGTTAAATTGTCCCTCCACATAAGCTCTAATTCCCGATTTTAGGTAAAGTGCGGCAGATAATGTATGAACAGGATTTTTTGCATTTGGCAAAAACTTATCTGCTTGAATATAAACCCCATCAGCACCAATAAAGAATGGAATATCTTTTAGTTGCTCTGCAAATTTATTTGTTTGGAAAACAATCCAGTTGGCTTGCTCTTCAAAAAGCATTTCGTTAAGTCCGTTAGAGAAGATTTGCATTGTGCGTCCTGCCATACCTCCGTAAGTATGAAGTCCCTCAAATACAACGACTTCATTCATATATTTATCGTATAAATCGTAGTTATTGGTAGCAATAAATCCACCAGCATTACTTCTTGCATCTTGTCCGCCATCCATAATATAAACATGCGAAATTTCTGATATTTCAGATACTATTTCTGATAGTGTTTTATCTTTGTAATCAGTAATTTTACTTCTAATATTTTGAGCCGATGAAACAATACTAGAACCATCAATAACTAAAATAGTATCGTTGGCATCTGCCAAAGTTTTAACAGCTTTTAAGTTTTCAATAGAAACAGCTTTAAAGCCATCAGCAAATAAATCCATAAAAATATATGGAACTTTTTCTAATTTTAATGCTTCTTCCAATTTTGATAAATCAACATTTCCTGCAAAATCAGTATCATTTCCAATAAAAGTTTTCATGCTAGCACCCTTATCATTGACCATTAACTCTGGTGCAAATGAATTTCCTACCACTACGCTTCCTTTGGAAACCATTGTTGCTGTAAGCAATTTTATTGCTCCACGCAAATTGTGTGTTGGACAAACTTCCTTCTTTTTGAATATTTTATTGATATTTTTCACCAAATGTTCAAAATTTCGGCTACCTGCATAAGTTTCGTCTCCAATAAAAAGTCCTGAATATTGCTCTTGGCTAACAGCACTTGTGCCTTGACTATTCATGTCAAATGTTACTAAACTTGCAGGAATGTGAAAAGTATTGTAATCCACATCCATCAAAAGGTCAATTCTTTCTTGAAAGTTTGTGAATTCAATATTTCTAACAGTTTTCAATTTATAAGGTTCTGCTATCATAAGTAATTATTAGTTAAAAGGGTTAAATTATTTTTTCGCAAATGTAGTTTTTTTTATGTTAATAAAAAATATCGTAAAAAAGTCAATGGTTCGTTAAATTGGAAGTTAAAAAAAAAGATAAGATACAATAGTTCTGTAGTTACTGAATATTAAACTATTGAATATGTTTTAGAGAGAGAAGTTTTTACTTATATTATTTAAGTTTTTTTTAAACAAGTATGTTTTTTATCAAAATAAAATAAATTTTAAAATAAAATAAAAGTTTTGCTTCTTTTTGAAGCGGGCTTTTTTTATATTTGCAAAAAAACTAAATGGAAATTTTTGAAAAAATAAAATACTTATTAGAAAAACCTGAAATAAAGCTTTTAACAAGTAATAATGCTGATTTTGTTCTAAGTTTTTTATATTCGGAGTTTAAAAATAATGAAAAAGATAAGATTGCAAAAACAGATTTACTCTACAATTTAAGATATTTTATTTCTCAATTACCAAACAACGAAACAGGCTATCAAGACGCAAAATATTATGTAAGAGAATGGCAAACACCTGAAAAACCTTTTTTGAAAACAATTTATTTCGACCTTGAAGAAAATGATTACATAATTCAACCAACAATACATGTTAGACATGTTTTTCAATGGATAGACAAACTTCAAAAAGAAAATATTATATCGTCGGAAATAGGTTTTCTTTCTATTTTGGAAACTATAAAAAACTTGGTTTTTGGAACGCTTGAAAATCCTGATGAAAAATTGAAAAAATTAAAAGAAGAACAGAAGAGTATTAAAGACCAAATAGATAAATTAGAAAAAATTAAACTTAATGATGAAAAAATAGAACTATTAGATACTTACTTAATTCAAGATACTTATAAAAAAATAGTTCAAGATGCGGAAAATCTAATATTTGATTTTGAATTTGTAGCAGAAAAATATTACGAACTAAAAAAAGAAATAAATGAAAAATTTAATGTAAAAAAATATAGCAAAGGTAAAATTCTTGGTAATTATTTATCGGAAGAAAATAAATTGCAAGAGAATAAACTTGTAAAAAGTTATAACGAATTTAGAAAATACCTTCGCCCTGAATATAAAGATGAATTAGATTTATTAATAAAAAAAATACATGAATTATCTGATGTTCAGGAAATTGAAGATAGATTTTTGAAAAACTTAACTAATAATTTATGGCAAGCAAGTTTGAAAATTGGAAGTATAGATGAGGATATATTTTCGTTGCTAAAAAATGTCTTTGATAAAAATTATCAAGAAAAACTTAAAAGAACTTATGAACTAATTCAGGAAATAAAAAAAATAGTTATTCAGAATAAAAACGATTTTCCAGACAAAAATAATTTGATAGAAATAGATGGAAGAGCTGAAATATACACACATAGAGAATACTCCGAACCAAAAAAAATAATTAAATTTGCCAAAAAGAAAATAACAAAACACACAAAAGAATTACCGAAAGAAGAAAAAGACAAATTTATAAACAGTTTCTTTTTAGATATTGATAAATTGAAAAATAATATTCAAAATTTATTAATAGATAAAAACAAAATAACACTTAAAGAAGTGGTTGATAACTACCCTATTACACAAGGATTGCCCGAAGTAATTGCCTACACAATGCTCGGTTCGGAAGTGAAAAACGAAATTATTAGAACAGAGAAACAAATAATAACCTACGACAGCAAATTTGAAATTTCTTTACCAAAAATAATTTATAAAAAATGAATTGGAACAATTTGTTACCATACACACCCGCAATTATTGCGTTGTTAAAAGGTGTTGTGAAAACAAACGATAAGGTTTGGGACACACTTAAAAATAATGAAGCAGAAATAAAAATGTTTTTTGAACGCATCGGAATTGTAGTAAAAGTAAGAGACGAAAATGGATACGCATATCTACATCAGCCTGATGCTAAGGGCGATAATGAAATAACTTTTGAAGATAAACAAATTATAAAGAAAAAAACAGGCTTTGTAAAATTAGATAGACTTATCAGGCGTGAACCATTGTCGGAAGCACAAATTATATTGAGCTTGATTTTACGAGAACGATTAGAAGAGAATGAAATTACGACAAAAAATGAGATTTATAATGAAATGATGAATTTTTATAATGAAGTTTTGGACAAAGAAAAACAAAATAAAGATTTTGATAATGTAATAGGAGACATTGTAAAAATAAATTTTTTAACCGAGTTAGTCAAAGACGAAGACGACGATATGGAAACGGTCTATAAAATAGAAAAAATAATTAAAGATAAAATTGATATTGACAAAATTAAGGAAATAAAACAAAAACTTATACAAAAATATGCCACAGACTAATGCCAAACAATCATTTAGTTTTGATAATGATAATAAAAAAGCGGGGTTCAGATTAAAATACTTGCAAGTTTACAACTGGGGTTTGTATAATAATGAGGTCTTTACAATTTCACCCGAAATGCAATCGTCTTTGTTGATAGGTGGAAATGCATCGGGAAAAACAACACTTATTGATGCTCTTCTAACTTTGTTTTTGTCTAATCCAAAATATAATTTGGCAGGCGATGCACAAAAAAAACACGATAGAGATATTTCATCTTATATTCTTGGCAATTTTTCGGAACGCACAAACGATAGTGGTGAAATTATTCCCGAACAACTTCGCAAAAAAAATGATTACACCTTTATTCTTGCAGCATTTCATAACAACGGACTAAATACTGATATTACACTCGGACAATTTTTTTGGTTCAAAAATTTAGAGAGCAAACGTCCTAAAAGACTGTATTTTATATCCTATAACAAAGCTCTTAAAATTGAAACAGATTTTTATCTTAACGGCATAACTGGAGTTAGCGACTTCAAAAAAAGACTTGATTTGTTAAAAATACATTCTTTGGGTAAAAAAAAACGTCCCGAAAGAAGAGGTATTTTTACTGAAAGATATACCGATTATAGCGATAAATTTGCAGAACTTTTTGGTCTGCGAAATAAAAATAAAGCACTCAATTTATTTAACCAAACAGTTTCGTTGAAAAATATTGGGAACTTAAATAATTTTATTCGCAATGAAATGCTTGAGCAAGAGAATATTGAAGATGCTATAAAAAAAATAAAACAAGCATTTGACGAAGCAAAAATGTTCTCAGACGAAATTGAAAAAACAGAACGAATAATTGAACTTATTGAACCTATTAAAAAAAATAGTGAAAAATATAACAAGTTAAAAACAGAATTAAATAACTCCGAAAAATCACTTTATATTTTAAATTCATTTTTTGGAAGTCTTAAAAAAATATTATTAGAAAATGAAAAAACTGACAAGGAAAAAAAATTAGACAAATTAGAAAAAAATTTTAATGAAAAATTTGATGATAAAAAAGGAATATTAAAACATAAAAAAGATGAGCAAGAGCAAATAAATAAGGATATTATATCAATTGAAAATAATACAGGAATTTCTCAAATAAATGCGAACATCAGATTGGCAGAAGCAAATTTGACTCCTGTAAAAGAAAAAAGTAAAGAATATGACAAATATGCTACAAAAATAAATCTGAAAATTCCTGAAAATGAAAATGACTTTTTGAAAAATAAACTGGAATTAGAAAATTTAGAACAAAAAAATAGTATTGAAATTGAAAAAATAATAGTGCAAAAAAATAATTTTCTTAAAAAAGAAATCGCCCCGCTTGAAGTCGAAATAGAGGAGATTAATGAAAATTTATTAAATTTAAAACAAAATAAAGGCTCGCTTATTGCCCTAAAATATGAAGAAGCTCGCCATAGAATCTGCTCGTATTTGAAAATAGATAAAAAAGAATTACCATATATTTGTGAATTAATAAAAATTAAAGAAAGCGAAAAAGATTGGATAAATACAAGTGAAAAATTATTGAGAAATTTTGGTTTAAGTCTGATAATCAACGAGAAGTATTATCTACAAGCAAGTGATTTTATCAATAAAAAAACTTTTAGAAATACTAAAATTCGTTTTTATAAAATAAAAGAAAATTTAGTTTATGAAAATAAAAAAACTGACGAAAATAATATTTTAAGTAAAATAGAAATAAAACAAGAAAGCCAAAAAATATTTAAAAATTGGATTGAAAATCAAATCAATAAGTATTTTGATTATAGATGCTGCGATGATATAAATTGCTTGCAAAACACAAAAAGAGCAATCACAAAAGAAGGACTAATAAAACGAAACGAATTTTATCACGAGAAAAACTTTACCGATAAAACCGACAGCAGAAATTATATACTCGGTTGGGACAACAGCGAAAAAATATCAGCATTTGAAAAAGAATTAGAACTATTAAAAATAAATTTGAAAAAGAAACAAAAAGATGAAGAGCAAATTTCAATAAAAATAAAAAAATTAGAAAACATACAGAAAATAATCGAAAAATTACTTGAAATATCCAATTTTTCAGATATCGATTACAAAATAATAAAAGAACAAATAACAGAACTTCAAGAAAAACTGGGAAATTTGGAAAAAAATAATCAGTTAGAAGAGTTGAAGACTAAATTTAAAAATATAAAATTAGAAATTAAAAACTTAGAAGTAACAAAAATAAACCTAACAAAACAAAAAACTATCTTATCTTCTAATATTCAATCAGATGAAAATACAATAGAAGAGTGTAAAGATGATATTAAAACTTCTAAAAAAGAAGAACAAGACGAATACTATCCATTGATAAATTTACTTATTTTTGAAAAAATAGAATATTCAAAACAAATTTATAAAATAAAAAATAAAATAAGAACCGACTTAAACGAAATAAAAAATAAAATATCTGAGCCTTTTAAACAATTGCAAAAAAATATTGAAGATGCAATGATAAGTTTTAAACACGAATTTCCTGACGAAATGAAACAAGAAGATTTGCAAAATGAAATTGAGTCTTTAAATGATTTTATTTTATATCATAAAAAATTAGAGAGTGAAAATTTGAAAGAGCTAAAAGAGAAATTTGATGAAAAATTGAGAAAACGTTCCGACAGAGTTATTACAGATTTTTGGATGAGCTTAGAAAGACAAAAAACAAAAATAGATAGTAAAACAGGACACAAAGGAAGAATTAACGAACTGCTAAAAAGACGTAATTATCAGGAAGGAAAATCTTTTTTGCAAATTATACCACGCAAAAGTGAAGACGAGGAAATTGAACTTTTTATTAAGGAAATAAAAAATTGTTTTTATCCACGTGGAGGCAAACATACGACCGAAGAGAGATTGCAAAAGAATAAGAAAATTTTTGTGAATATAAAATCGTTACTCGAAAAATTAGAGAAATATAATCTGCCTGGAGACCGCTGGGCAAAAAAAGTTACCGATGTAAGAAATTGGTTTAATTTTACCGCTTCGGAGCGAGACATCAACAACCCGCAAAAAGAAATAAAAGCACACAGTGGAACGGCAAGTAAATCGGGTGGCGAAACATTTAAAATAACCTACACAATACTTGCTTCGGCAATTGCCGATGAGTTCGGACTCGTAGGTAATCAAATAAAAACCAATTCTTTACGGTTTATTGCTGTTGACGAAATTTTTAATAATCTGGGAGTAAAGTGGAGTGAATATGTGCTTAAAATGTTTGAAGATATGGATTTACAATTACTTATTGTTTCGCCAGACTCACTTGAAAAAGCAAATATTGCAAAAAATCATATAAAAAATGTGCATTGGACTTATAAAAAATCAATTAATGACGACAATAGAGAAACCGATAATTCTTATGTTGTTGATATTACTTTTGATAAGCTAACTCTTAAAAATGAATAAAATAATAAATATATTTGAACAGGCTGAAAAAAAATATGCCGATTTTTTACGTGCTTATATTCAAGATAAATTAGAACTTTTTTTTCCACTATCTGTAAAATTCTCTCGTCCAAAAATAAATGACAGTTGGGACGAACAAAGACAAAAATTTGAATATCTTGAAAATAATTCAAAACAAAAATTAGGTTTTGGATACGAAATATGCTGGAAAAAAACAATAAAAACCCGAAACAAAGGCGAAATTACTTTGCCCGATAATATTTATTTTCACAACACCAACGATTTTTTAAAATTTATCAATAAAACATCTGATTTTAAAAATTTTAAAGATATTTTTTCATTTATAACTTCTGAAATACCACAATTAGAAACTTGGATATTAACAAATCCACTAAAACTTACTTTGTATAAAGAAAATTGGACAAATTTAATCAAAATATGCAAATATTTTTTGGATAAACATACAACGAATAATAAACTGTATATTAGAGAACTACCTATTGAAATTCACACAAAATTTATAGAAGGAGATAAAAAAAACAAAAGCAATAAAGTTATTATAGACTCTTTATTGACAACAATTTTATCAGAAAATAAAATAAATAAAAAATATACTGGCATTAAAAATAATAATTTTGAAAAACGTTTTTATTTGAATTATGATAAAACATTAATTCGCTTCAAAATACTTGACAGTAATCTGTATATTAACAACTTATCTGATATTAGCATATTGCCAAATGAATTTTTTGAACTAAATATTAAGTGCGAAAAAATATTTATTGCAGAAAATTTAATGAACGTTTTAACATTTCCAAAAATAAAAAATTCAATAATAATTTGGGGCAAAGGAAATCGTGTAAATACAATTAAATCAGCAAAATGGATTAGAAGTAAAAAGATATATTACTGGGGAGATATTGATACTTGGGGTTTACACATTTTATCCTCACTACGAGAACATTACAAAAATGTAAACTCAATTCTAATGACAAAAATAATCTTTGAAAAATATGAAAAATATTGGGTTAAAGAAGAAATATCAAATAAAATAATGCCTAAAAATTTGACAACAAACGAAATAGAATTATTTAACTTCTTGTTATCCTTGCCAAAAGAAAAAAACAGATTAGAACAAGAACATATACATCAAACTGAACTAATAAATACACTATATAAAAAAAAATAAAAGTTTTGCTTCTTTTTGAAGCGGGCTTTTTTTATATTTGCAAAAATTTTTAGTTAAAAAGTTAAAAGTTATAACGTTTGTGAAATTAATAAAATATTGGGCTACCAACGTAAAGTTGGACAAGACAGATTTACAATGTATTAGTTTATTTATTTGACACTGTTAAAAAAATAAAACGCTTAAAGATTGCTACGCAATGCTTTAAGGATTTGTTTTTTTCAATCAAAAATCCTTTAAGCGTCTGCAAGACCTTAAAGCGTTTTTGATTCTTACAATAAAAAGAATAATCTTTCCAATTTTACGTGGGTAGCCAAATATTGTAAGTAGGTAGTTAAAAGTTTTAAAGCATAAAGTTAAAAGTAATTCTTTGTAAATAAGAATATTATAACTTAGTGTTGTTAAAAAAAATGTCTTACTACTTAGAATAGACAATATTAATATTCAAACTCCATAATTTTAAAAACTTTATAACTTTAAAAACTTTATAACTTTAAAAACTTTACAACTTTTAACTATATAATATGGCACTTTTTGGGATTTTTAACAAGAAAAAGAAAGAAAAATTAGACGAGGGTTTAGAAAAAACAAAACAAAATGTTTTTCAGAAACTAACAAAGGCAGTAGCGGGAAAAACAACCGTAGATGATGATGTATTAGACAACTTGGAGGAAGTGCTAATAACTTCTGATGTTGGAGTTGCAACCACAGTTAAAATTATTGATAGAATAGAAGCAAGAGTTGCAAAAGATAAGTATTTGAGTGCAAAAGAATTAGATAAAATTCTAAAAGAAGAGATTGCAAAACTTTTAGACGAAAATAATTCTAATAATTTTAATCCAACCTTTGAAACTAAAGACGGAAACCCTTACGTAATTATGGTTGTGGGAGTAAATGGTGTTGGGAAAACAACTACAATTGGTAAATTAGCTTATCAATTTAAAAAGTCGGGAAAAAAAGTGTATATTGGTGCAGCAGATACTTTTAGAGCCGCTGCTGTTGATCAAATAGAAATTTGGAGCAAACGGGTAGGTGTGCCTTTGGTGAAACAAAAAATGGGTTCAGACCCTGCTTCTGTTGCTTTTGAGGCAGTAAAAGTAGCAAAAGAAAATAAAGCCGACGTAGTTATTATTGACACTGCTGGGAGGCTTCATAATAAAGTGAATTTAATGAATGAACTCTCTAAAATTAAGAGAGTTATGCAGAAATTTATCCCAGATGCACCACACGAAGTCCTGCTCGTTCTTGACGGCTCTACTGGACAAAATGCTTTTGAACAAGCAAAACAATTTACCAAAGCGACAGAAGTTAATGCCTTAGCACTCACAAAATTAGATGGCACTGCAAAAGGTGGAGTAGTTATTGGAATATCAGATCAATTTAAAATTCCTGTAAAATATATTGGAATTGGAGAACAAATGGAAGATTTGCAAATATTTAATAAAGAAGAGTTTGTAGATTCACTTTTTGGAAAATAATACAGGTTACAAGTTTCATGTTACAGGTTACGAAAAACAACGTAAACTAACTTGAAGCTTGAAACCTGAAACATGTAATTTGTAATTTAATAATATTATGAAATCAAAAACTAATCTTCTTGTAAGTCTATTGGTAGCAATTTTATTTGTGCTACAAAGTTGTGAAACAGATAAAACCTTCAACAGAGTTTCTGGAGAAACACAGGGGACTACATACAATATCATTTACAATAAAAATGAAATGTTGAAATCTAAAATAGACTCGTTACTGCATAGTTTCGACATGTCTTTATCTACATATCTTGAAGGCACAATAATTACCAAAATTAATAAAAATGAGGACGTTGAATTGGATAATTATTTTATTACAGTTTTTAATAAATCAATGGAAATATCAGAAGCTACTGATGGAATGTTTGATATAACGGTTGCTCCACTAATAAACGCCTATGGATTTGGATTTACTGAAGAAACAGGAGTAAGCGACACAATTATTGATAGCCTTTTGCAATTTGTTGGTTTTGACAAAATTAAATTAGAAATAAAAAAAATAAAAAAGACCGACCCAAGAGTAATGATTGACTGTAATGCTATTGCTCAGGGGTATTCAGTAGATATTGTTGCTGATTTTTTAGACAGCTTAGATTGTGATAATTATATGATTGAAATTGGTGGGGAAATTACTACAAAAGGCAAAAATGAGTTTGGCGAAAAATGGAAAATAGGAATAGATAAACCAATTGAAGGTAGCGATGTTGCGACCAGAGAAATTCAAGCAATTATAACAATCAGTGATAAAGCAATGGCTACTTCGGGGGATTACAGGCGTTTTAAAGTGAAAGATGGAATAAAATATTCGCATTCCATTAATCCTAAAACAGGAAAACCAAGTAAAAACAACTTACTTAGCGTTACAATACTTGCCGATGACTGCATGGCTGCCGATGGCTATGCAACTGCCTGTATGATAGTTGGTTTGGAGAAGGCAAAAGAAATAGTTAATAATTATGATGGAATGGAAGCCTACTTCGTCTTTTCTAATGAAGATGGTGAGTATGAAATTTATTTTACAGATGGTTTTAAAGAATTTATTTTAGAATAAAAATATGATTAAGAATAAAAAAATAGCAATAATAGGAGGCGGAAATCTTGGTTCTTCCGTAGTTTATGGATTATTGAAAAAAAACATAAATCCTGAAAATATAATTATAACACGCCGAAAAATTGAACTACTCAACGATTTGAAAAGCAAAGGAGTAACTGTTAGTAATAATAATATTGATGCAATTAAAAATTCTGAAATTATAATTATTGCAGTAAAACCATACAATTTAGAAACTATTTTATTAGAAATAAAAGATGAATTAAATTCTGAAAAACACTTATTAATTTCACTCGTAAGTAAGGTTTCTATTGACGAAATAAAAACAACTATCGGCAAAAAAATTTCAATATTTAGAGTCGCACCAAATACTGCAATCGCTGTAAATGAGTCCATGACTTGCATATCACAACAGTTTGCTAATCAGAAAGAAATAGAACTTGTAAATTTGCTTTTTGGTATGCTCGGAAAAACTCTTTTTATTAGCGAAGAGATGAGTGATGCTTCTACTGTTCTTGCCGCTTGTGGAACTGCTTTTGCTATGAGATTTATAAGAGCAATGGTGCAGGGAGGTATAGAAATTGGATTTAGTTCGCAAAATGCAAGCCTTATTGCAATGCAAACAGTAAAAGGTGCAGCAGATTTGCTTTTGCAAAATAAAAATCACCCAGAATTTGAAATAGACAGAGTTACAACTCCCAAAGGTTACACAATTACTGGTCTTAACGAAATGGAACACAACGGTTTTAGCTCATCTCTAATAAAAGGAATTTTAACATCTTACAATAAAATACTTTCCGAAAAAAAGAGTTAGTTAAAGAACATATAGTGCTATTAGAAAAAACATCAACAAAAAAAATGTATTTTTTATTAGAAGGAACAACAAACTATAACAATACAGAAGTTATCGTTCATATAACATTAAAAAGTAATATAGCTAATACAAATTAATTAAAATAACCCTAAAATGACATCACAAGATTATATCAAAAGAGAAGACAAGTTTGGTGCACACAACTATCACCCGCTACCAGTGGTTTTGGAGCGTGGCGAAGGAATATTTGTGTGGGACGTAGAAGGCAAAAAATATTTTGACTTCTTATCAGCATACTCTGCTGTAAATCAAGGACATTGCAATCCAAAGATTGTAAATGCAATGATTGAACAAGCGAAAAAATTAACTCTAACTTCAAGAGCTTTTTACAACGATGTATTGGGCGAATTTGAAGAATTTGCAACCAAATATTTTGGCTACGATAAATTGTTGCCAATGAACACTGGTGCAGAGGCAGACGAAACAGCTCTTAAACTTTGTCGTAAATGGGCTTATGAAGTAAAAGGAATTGAAGAGAATAAAGCTAAAATAATTGTTTGCGAAGGCAATTTTCATGGACGAACAATTACAATAATTTCAATGTCCACAGACCCAGATGCAAAAAAAGGTTTTGGACCTTACACACCTGGTTTTGAAGTAATCCCTTACAACGATCTGGACGCTCTTGCCAAAGAACTTGAAGACCCAAATGTAGCAGGATTTCTTGTTGAGCCAATTCAAGGCGAAGCGGGAGTATATGTTCCAGACAGCGGATTTTTGAAAAAAGCATCGGAAATGTGTAAAGCTAAAAACGTTTTATTTATTGCTGATGAGGTGCAAACAGGAATTGCTCGCACAGGGAAATTACTTGCTTGCGACCATGAAGATGTGCGTCCTGATATTTTAATTCTTGGAAAAGCTATTTCGGGAGGTGTAATGCCAGTATCCGCAGTGCTTGCCGACGACGAAATTATGCTAACAATTAAACCTGGAGAACATGGTTCTACTTTTGGAGGAAATCCAGTAGCAGCAAAAGTTGCAATGGCAGCATTAGAGGTTGTTAGGGACGAAAATCTTGCTGAAAAAGCAGAAGCTCTTGGAATAATTTTTAGAGAAAAAATGAGCGAAATAAAATCAGATATGATTGAGCTTGTTAGAGGAAAAGGTTTGCTTAATGCTGTGGTTATCAAACCAAAAGACGGCAAAACAGCAATGGACGTTTGCCTAAAAATGGCAGAAAACGGACTTCTTGCAAAACCAACTCATGACCATATTATCAGATTTGCTCCACCACTTGTTATTACAGAAGAGCAATTATTAGAAGCAGTTAAAATTATTGAAAAATCAATACTGGAATTTTAATAGAAACTGAAATAAATAAAAAAGTTTTGTAGTATAGAAAAATATTTTCAAAAGCTACAAAACTTTTATTTTATTCATGTATATATTGATGAAAATCAATTATTTTATCCATGTATTCTTCAACCATTTCAGTAGGATTGTAAATTGTGTCCCAAACAATCTCATTATTTTTTATTATTATCAAACGTGGGTTAAAAGAATTAGATGTATGGTAATTTAAATATTCTTCTTCCTCATCAATAAAAATATTTTTAGAAATATATAAATTCTTCTCTATAAGCATTGATTTTGCTTGAGTTAAGTTATTTGTAGATAAAATTAAATAAATATTACTATTTTCTGCCACTTCTTTGTTTAGCTTATAAGATTCTAAAACGACTTCGATACAGGACGGACAACTATTTGCAGGCACTATTGTTATAGCATAACTACTGTCGTGTATATTTGTTAAGTTTGTTACATATTCTATAATATTTTTATTTGAATTTTCATCATTATTCTTACTTGTTGAACAATAATTAGTATCTCTATTTTCGGAAATATTGATACCCTCTTCTTCTCCTTTAGTAATATTTAATTTGAATACAGAAAAAAAGACTTTACCCTCATTGGCGAAAGTCTTTTCAGCATTAAAAATAATAATGTGTTCATTTTTAAACATAACTTTATTTACGTAATGTCCCTCAGGAATAATACCTTCTGCAATATAATTGTAATTGCTATCTGCAATAATAACAGAATACCTTTCTTCTCCATAAATTGCTTCTGGTAAATATATAAGTCTATAATTTAAGTTATTAAATGAATTAAATAATATTTCTTTATAGTATGCTAATTCAGTGGTTTTAAAATCACTACAAGGTTCTTTGGTCGGCAATATTGTGTCAATTAATTTTGATTTTAAAGAATTAGAACTTATCTCATCAGTTTTAATATTATATTCGTAAAAGATAGGAGTATATTTAAAACTATAAACTGGGTTGTTGTTTTTAGAAATTGATACTGAAACATGTTTCATTATTTCTGGATAATATATACCTTCTTTAAAAAAAGGAAAAGTAATTTTATCATGTACAATAAATTTATTTTCTTGAGTATCAAAATATCCGACAAGTGGTAGCTGAGGGCTTAAAAAAGAGCTATCCCCAATATAAGAATTATTATATTTAATAAAATTCATAAAGATTTTTTGCCTTGAATATGGTAAATTTTGAAAAAATAAACCTGAGTAAGATACAGAATCTTTATTGTAATGAAGGTTTTCACTACACCAGACTGGGCTTCCTTTAAAAGAGTAATTGTTTTTAATATTTGAATTTTTATCAATTAATTGTAGTATGCTATCGTGCATATAACCCTCATTATAAGATGCATTATAATATACATAAATTGAATCTTTATTTACGTAGTATGAACATAATAATTGTTTCCAGTCTAAATTAATAGTGTTAATTAATTCTCTTGTTTCATAATCATAAATTAATAATTTTTTATTATTCAAATATAAAATTAATAAATCCCTCCCCTCTTCATTTATCAATTGCATATCATAAGGAATGTTTTTTGAGAAGTCTTCAATATCAAGTATAATCTCATCAAATAATTCAAATTCAATAATTGATACTTTTTCTTTATTAATATTACAAGAAGCAAAAAACAGGAGTAAAATAATAGGCAAAAATAATTTAATAATTTTCATAATTTTTAAAATAAGATGTATAAATAACTTCCAAATAACAATTAGTGTAATTATTTGAAAGTTATTTTTCAGCAATTCCTAATCACAAATCCAAGGCTTTATCACAATATGAACACCGTCATCAATAATAACATAATTACAATCGTCTCCTTCACCATTACAGTATATACAACCACCCGACTGAGTAAATTTATTTATATAAACTGGTACATCTTTTTCCATTTTATCATTTGGAATGAAAACATTTTGTATTGTGTTAATCGTTTGATAACTTGTTCCTTCAACACCTCCTAATACTGCATTATCTTCAATTAGTATTAGTTCTACTCCAAGGTTTTTTTCTAATTCAATTTGTTCTTGTGTTTTATTCAAACTTGTTTCTTTTTCACAACCTGTAAAAACAAAACTAAAAACAACTACTAATGCTAAAACAAAATTTACTTTTCTCATGATTTTAATTTTAATTATTAAATATTTAAATTTCAGCTTGCGAAAAAAAAAAAAAAAACATATTTACCAAATTTTTATTGAAAAAAATAAAAATTATTTACTTTAAAAATTGATAAATATCTTATTACAGATGTAAAAAAACTTTATTTTTATTGAATTTTAGCAAAATTTTTAAAATTTACTTGTGTGTGTTTTTTTAATCTTTGTTATAAAGGTTTTGGACCTTACACTCCTGGGTTTGAAGTAATTCCTTACAACGATTTAGACGCTCTTGCCAAAGAACTTGAAGATCCAAATGTAGCAGGATTTCTTGTTGAGCCAATTCAAGGCGAAGCTGGAGTATATGTTCCAGATAGTGGATTTTTGAAAAAAGCATCGGAAATGTGTAAAGCTAAAAACGTTTTATTTATTGCTGATGAGGTGCAAACAGGAATTGCTCGCACAGGGAAATTACTTGCTTGCGACCATGAAGATGTGCGTCCTGATATTTTAATTCTTGGAAAAGCTATTTCGGGAGGTGTAATGCCAGTATCCGCAGTGCTTGCCGACGACGAAATTATGCTAACAATTAAACCTGGAGAACATGGTTCTACTTTTGGAGGAAATCCAGTAGCAGCAAAAGTTGCAATGGCAGCATTAGAGGTTGTTAGGGACGAAAATCTTGCTGAAAAAGCAGAAGCTCTTGGAATAATTTTTAGAGAAAAAATGAGCGAAATAAAATCAGATATGATTGAGCTTGTTAGAGGAAAAGGTTTGCTTAATGCTGTGGTTATCAAACCAAAAGACGGCAAAACAGCAATGGACGTTTGCCTAAAAATGGCAGAAAACGGACTTCTTGCAAAACCAACTCATGACCATATTATCAGATTTGCTCCACCACTTGTTATTACAGAAGAGCAATTATTAGAAGCAGTTGAAATTATCAAAAAATCAATACTGGAATTTTAAATAATTTTTGAAGTTTTGATAAAAAGGTGTAAACCATTCAAAACTTCAAAATTTCAAAATTTCAAAAATTAATTTATCGTTCTCATATCTTTAAGGTCTCTATCAAAAAGATACATTTTGGCAGTATCTCCTCCCAGCATTTTTAGTCTGTCAAGGATTGTGCGAGCAGTTCGTTCTTCTTCAATTTGCTCATTTACATACCATTGTAAGAAATTAACGGTAGTAAAATCAGTTTCACTCATGCAAACTGCAACAAGCTCATTTATTTTGCTCGAAATAAATTTTTCGTGTTCAAGAGTTTTTTCAAAAATTTCTTTTATAGAATTAAAATTCGAAGGTGGTTGTTCAATTGCAGGAACAATTGCATGTCCTTCTCTATCATTTATATACTGAAAAATTTTGAGCATATGAGTATTTTCCTCATTATATTGCTCATACAAAAACTCTGAGGCTCCTGGAAAACCCTCTTTATCTGCCCATGAAGCCATTGATAAATAGAGATTTGCAGAATATGCCTCTAATTTAACTTGATTATTTAAAGTTTCTTCTACTTTTTTTGATAACATTGTTTTTAGTTTAGTTATTAGATTTTGGCTTTTAGCTGTTGGCTTTTTAAGTATTAGCACGCTTTGCGTAGCCAATAGCCAAAAAACCAACAGCTAATAGCTAATTAAAATTTTTCTACATGAATTTGTCCTGTTGGATTTTTACGAGAATGTTCCGAAAAACCTTCTCCTTCTAAAATTTCGGTCATAGAGTTAGTCATCATAGGATTTCCGCATAAGAATACGTGTGTATTTTCTGCTTTTGGTCTAAAACCCCATTCTTTCTCAATAATATTATCTTGCCAAATTGGCTCGATAAATCTTTTTTCGCCATTCCAACTTCCTGGTTCTTTGTCAGGTTCGGTAATTGTAGGAATATAATTAAGGTTTGGTGAAATTGTTTGCAAAAGAGTCAATTCCGAAGAATAACCTAAGTCCCATGAGTTTGCTGCTCCATGAATAACTGCTATTTTTCCTGTTCTACTCATTGCATCTGTTCGTAGCATACTCATGTAAGGTGCTACACCTGTGCCAGTTGCTATTAAAACAATATTTTGGTCGGCAGGAATTTCTTTAAGTGTAAACATTCCTACAAATCTCGTTCCCATACCTATTCTGTCTCCAATTTGCAAATTAAAAAGTCTTGGAGTTAATGCTCCCGAATGCACAAGAGTGATATAAAATTCAATGTGTTCTTTAGTCTTTGAAGATGAGGCAATTGAGTATGCTCTTTTTATCATTTTACCTTCTTTTGCTTCTTTATATTGTTCGGTTGCTTCTTCGCAACGTGCAACTGTTGGAGGCAAAAATAGTGCAACAAATTGTCCTGGAATAAAATCTGGTAATTCCCAACCTATTGGTGCCACTCTAAATATTTTCATCATTGGTGAAACCTGCACAACTTGTGTAATTTTACAATTTAAATCGTCTTTCATTTTTTATATTTTTAAGGAAAAATTCCTGATTAATTATTTTCAAGTGAATCTAAAATTTGTTTTGTATGATCTTTTGTCTTTACTTTTTTAAATATTTTTTCAATTACCCCATTCTCATCTATAATAAATGTTGTTCTAAAAACGCCATCGTAAGTTCGTCCAAAACTTTTCTTCTCTCCCCAAACTCCATAAGATTTTAGAAGTTCTTTTTCCGTATCTGCAATTAATTCAAAAGGTAAGCTGTGTTTTGCTTTAAATTTTTCGTGTCGTTTTTCATCATCAGGACTTACTCCTATTATTTCGAAGTTTTTACCTTTTAAATCATCAAAATTATCTCTCAAATTGCATGCCTGTGCAGTGCAACCTGGAGTGTTATCTTTTGGATAAAAATACAGAACTGTTTTTTTACCTTTTTTTACAAATTCCTTATAATTTGGAGCTAAATCTCCTTCTTTTAAATGTGTCATTTTTATATTAAATTTTGAAGTTTTAAATTTATGAAGTTTTGAAGACATAACATTCTAATTATCTATTTTGGTGCGTAGTAGCATCTTTTTGGCGAATAAATAACTTCACTTTTTTTCAATTTAGTGATAATTTTTGCTACTTCTTTTTTATCAATACCCGAAAGCTCAACTATTTCACCCGTTTTTAACGGATTTTTGGCTTCATTAAATATTTTTGTGATTTTTTCTATGTTTTCCATTTTTTTATAATTTAGTTTTTTTTATTTTATTGCTCCATTGCTTTTAAGAAGGTGGAACTCTTTATTGATATTTTTTTTTGATTACAAATTTCGTGTAGTAGCAATTTTTAATAAATCTTCTGCTTGTTTTTTTAGACTTTTGTTATTGCATTCGTCTAATGATTGTTCTAACCATTTTATTGTTACATCAATATCTGCTTCTTTGTAGATTGCATATTTTAACTTAAGTTCTAAAGCTTTTGTATAATATTCAAATGCTTTTTCGTCTTCGTTTCGGTAGTCGTAGAAACTTGCAAGATGAAAATAAATTCTATCGTTACCTATTTCTATTTTATATTTATTTTTAGATTCTAATGCTTTTTTAAAATTAGAAAATGCTTTTTTTTCTTTGTCTTGTTCCCTTCGCAACAATGCTATTTCTGTATAAAAAAATCCGTGAAGCCTAAATATTCCTGCTTTTTCGTATTTTTTTAATTGTTTTCTATAATATTTAATTGTTTTATTATAATTGTTATATATTTCTGGTAATAATAATTTTAGATTCTCAAATATTTTCGAAACCTCAAATAAGTTATTAGTTTTTTCTAATTTTTCAATAGATTTTTCAAAATTTTCTAATGCTTTATCCCAGTTTTTTTGTTCATAATAAAAACTTGCTATATTATTATAAGTGCCACCAATTTCCGATAAGTTATTAGTTTTTTCATACCATTCAATAGATTTTTCATAATTTTCTAATGCTTTATTCCAGTTTTTTTGTTTATCATAAACTAATCCTATATTATTATAAATTTCACCAATTTCTAATAAGTTATTATTTTTTTCGTTCCATTCAATAGATTTTTCATAATTTTCTAATGTTTTATTCCAGTTTTTTTGTTTGTAATAAACATTTCCTATACTACCATAAACATTACCAATTTCTGATAAATTATTAGTTTTTTTTCCTGATTCAATACATTTTTCATAATTTTCTAATGCTTTACTCCAGTTTTTTTGTTCATAGTAAATATATCCTTTTCTATAATAATAATTTCCTATTTTAGATTTATTATTTTTTGCCCATTCAAAATATTTTTCATTAATTTTTAATGCTGTTTCAAATTTTCTTAAACTTGTATTATTATATACAATATACTTTAAAACGTCTGATTTTAGTTCTTCTAAAATTTTATATTTTTCAATAGTAGTTAGTGCGTTTTCTAAATGTTTTATTGCTTTGCTAAATTTTCTAACCTCTCTTAATTCTTTTGCAATAGCTATTTGTAAATTTATTTGGCTTTTAAAAAAACGTTCTTCGGATAAAGAATTTTTATCCAAAGTATTTAATTTTTGTTCCAGCTCTTCTATTTTCTTTTTTCGTTCTGGTGTGTAATGTGGTTCTGGTTTGTAGTCTTCGTCTTGCACAAAATCTTCGGCAAAAATTTCTGGGTTTTCAAATTTAAAATAATAATTTATCCAATCCCAAAAATCAGGGGCAGTTTGTTGTAGTTTTTCTACGGTGTAGTTGTCTATGTATAAAATAATTATTGCCGGTATTTCTCTAAAAATTCGTTCACGTTCAAAATTTATTTGCTCAATAATTTCAGAAGCAACAAAAACGATTTCCTTTTTTTCGTTTTTTTTCATTTGCAAAGCGTGGTTTTGCAAATTAAAAATATTTACAACATGTTTAATATTTTCATTCTCAAAAACTTGCTTAGGTAAATTCTCCTTCAAAAAATTAGTAAGCGAGCCAAAATCTTGTCCTGCAAGGTCTATATCAATATAATTATATTTGGGTAATATTTCTGCTAATTGTTTTTTTGCTATTTCATCTATTTTATAGTTTGGAATATCAAACACCAAAACAGCAGATTTATTTCGCTGTTCTAAAATAAAACTTATTTGTTCAAAAATATCTTTATTTTTATTTAAAAAGTCTGTTGGCATAAAAAATGAAATTAAAAATACAATAGACATCTTTCTAATTAAAAAATATGTAAATTACTGATAATCAATACAGGTGTTTTTTATTAAGCCCTTTAGAATTTAATAGAAGCTTTTGCTAAAAGGAAAGAACTTTTAATAGGCTCTAACAAATTTAACGAAAACTACAGACTTGCAACTATCTAATAATCAATGATGATTTTAAATTCTAATTGGAAAGACCTCTAATAAAAAATCAGTAAAAACACAATAAAAAATACTACTATTTTTTTTTAATAAAATCATAAATAAGAGGGTGTATTTTTATATCACCGTTATATTTTAATAATACAAGCGAATAAATAAGTTCACCTGCTTCTTTGTCGGCTACACGAATTCTTTTAATTTCGCCATTTTTATATTTTTGCAAAAAATTATATTGTTTTGTAGTTAATTTTTCGTCCATTCTTTTACCCATAATTTTGGCAGTTTTTTGGGCAATATCCATTGTTATTTTGTTGCCACGTGCATACATAATTGCAGTGTTCACAATTTTAGTAAGCTCTCTTACAACTCCTCCGGATTTTTCTACACAAAAATCTAAAACTTTTTCATCAAAAAATCGTTTTTCGGGAATTCTCTTGGTAATAATTTGTTTTAATAATTTAGTGCTTTCTTTATTAATTTTAATAACAGGCACAAGAAAGGTATCATACATATCTAACTGTGTGTGGTGCCGCAAGTTATACAAATTATGAATTGGCAAAGTGCTAATAATATTTGCACTAATAGCTTTTAGTGTATCGGCATCTTTAATAAAAAGTCTTTCGTAAACTTCGGAAGGAATTTTTTCCGAGCCATCAATAATAAATAAAATATCTTTGCCTTTGTTCAATCGTTCAATATCGTGCCTGATGTCAATAAGTGCATTATTAAATTTATTAACCAATTCCATTGGGTTTCTTTTTACACGCATTCTTATTGTTTTAGCAGTTTCAGTTCCTGCGGCGAGTTCTGTTTTTATATTAAATTTTGCTTTAAAAAATTCAAAAAAACTAACACCTACTCCTACTTCATTTTCATTAGAAATTTTTGCTTCTTTAAGATACTTTTTTTCAATTTCGGTATCAGAAACCCACTCTTTTATAATACTATCTAATCTATTTGTTCGTAAATTAAATTTTTCTATCTCGTTTGCAAGTTTATAAATCAACAAAATAAAATAATCTTCAAACTGGAATGTATTTATTGCCAATTCTTTTTCAAGTTCAATAAGCACTGAAAAATATCGTTCGGGTGCAAGCATTTTTTCGTGCAATCGTCTCATTTCCACTGTTTTTCCAGAACCTCTGTATCCCGAAAACAATATTTTAAGATAATCTTTAGATACATCTTCAATAATATTGTTTTCATTAACTTTTAAAAGAGTTTTAATATTTTGCAAATAATTTGTTTCAAAATCATCTTCTTTTATTCTAACTTTGTCGAGTTCAACATATAATTCGGGATAATCTTTTATATCAAAATTAGCTTCCGTAACTTCAAGAGCCTCACCAACACTGCGAACAGGAAATATATAATTCATTGTATTTTAGATTATTGTATTGTTCAAATTATTGTATTGCTAAATTATTTAAATTGTTGTATTGCTAATAATTTTAACAATACAAAAAAATAACAATATTATTCAATTTCACTATAGTATTTCATAAATTGAATACGTTCAAAATACTGACTATTAGATTTTTCACTGTGTATTTTTCCTCTAAAATCATCAATAGATTCGTAATTGTTTTTTATCATCCAAGTTTTTAACTCTTCCAACATCTTGCCAATTTGTTCTGGACCATTTTTATAAATAGATGAAACAACCTGCACTGCTGTTGCACCTGCAAGTAATTGTTTTATAATGCCTTCGCCATCATGTATTCCTGTGGAAGGCACAAGAGGAAGTTGTATTTTCTCAGACAAAAGTCCAATCCACCGCAAAGAAGTAGTAATATCTTCTGGTGTGCTAAATGTTTTTGCAGAGGTAAGTTCCAGAGTATCAATATTTATATCTGGGCTATAAAATTTATTGAAAAGAGTAAAACTATCTACTTTTTTTGTCCAGCTAAGTTCTTTTATCAAATGTGCTAAGCCAGATGAAAAATAGCTCATTTTAAGTGCAATAGGAATTGAAATATGCTTTCTAAGTTTTTTAATTATCTTGAAATACATTTTTTCGTATTTCTCCGAGCTAATATTTTCGTTACTTGGCAGAAACGAAATATTTAATTCAAGAGCGTCTGCTCCAGCTATTTGTATCTTTTTTGCAAACGACACCCATTCCGAATCCGAAATGCAATTTATGCTTGCAATTATTGGAATTGTTGTAACAGCTTTTGCTTTGCTTATTAAATCCAAGTAGTCATCTACTGTATTTTCTTTTGTATAGTTTTGAACATAGTCATATACCTCAGTATGAGAGTATTTATCTTTTTCCATAGTTTTAAAACTATCAGCAATAATTTGCTCTTCAAACAGCGATTTTAAGATTATTGCACCTGCTCCGTTTTCGTATAATTTTTTTACGCCTTCAATATTTTTAGATAAGCCAGAGCTTCCAACAATTATAGGATTTTTAAGTTTTAATCCCATGTAATTTACTGATAATTGCATAATTAAATTAGTGTTTAATTTTTAATGTTAAGTTTTAAAATTGGCTTTCGCCTGAAAAATAAACATATTAGAAAATAAAAATATCTATATATTTACTTGTATTGGTTTTAATTTTCATATTATAAAAAAAAATAAAATTAAACATTTATTTGTATTTATAAAAAATAAGTTCAAAATTTTTAGCTTTGAACTTATTTTTTTCCTAAAGTAGGAAAATTTGAAATTTGAAATAGATTATTTATTATTTGTTTAAATTATGATTATAAGTGAATTACAAAAAAAATGAAAGAAAAAAAAATATCATGAAATTTTTATTGTGCAGAGATGTTTTTCACATACACATAAATCTATACAAGATAGAAAAAAGAAAATTTTATTTTCTGAAAAAAAAAATTATCTTTGCTATTATCAAATATTGAATTTATAAAGTTAAAAATTATTCTGTATAAATTATTTAATTAGAATACTGAAGTTTCGGAGTTTATAATTAATTGATTATTACGTATATAATGTTTTT